>DAOOIT010000009.1 GCA_035384565.1 Planctomycetota bacterium
TCGCCGCGCCTCGCATCCAGCCCGCTGACGCCGGCAACGCAGCCCACGGGGATTCCTGGACAGGCTCCTAGTCCCTGAACAGCCGCGGGTACAGGCGCGCGGCGATGAGGAGGAAGAACGCCGTGCGCGCGATCACCGTGCTGTGCAACAGGAGCTGGTCGGCCAGGAGCATGCCCGGCCGGCCGTGGAGATAGACGGCCCACACCGGCATCTGGAGAAACGTCACGACGGTGAGGAGCAGCGCCCAGAGCCCCCCCTCACCCGGCGGGAAGGCGATGAGCACCAGGGGGATCAGGTAGAGGATGAACTGCGGGCTCCAGCCCTTCGAGTAGAAGCACAGCAGCACCATCGTGAAGACGGCCAGATAGAGGCGGCGCCGCGGCGGCAGGGCCGACGGCAGCCGGGCGAAGACGGCGAGGTAGAAGAGCGCCAGCACGGCGCCCACGCCCGTGTAGAGCCACAGGGCGGCCGGCCCGGTGCGCGGCTGGCTGTCCAGGAAGCCCAGCTTCGTGGCGAAGTGCCCCGCGACGTTGTAGAAGATGGCCGACCGCACGGCGGGCGGGCCGAAGACCTCGGGCGGCACGGCCGCCAGCACGTCCTGCGCATACGGCGCCACGGCGAACCCGGCGGCCTCGGAGAAGAACTCGGGACGCTGATCCCGCGGGCTGGGACCGAGGTAAGCAAACTCATAGCGGTGGTCGAGCAGCGCCCACACGGTCTCCCACGGCGGGCGGCGGGCGGTGACCTCGAGCGAGAGGCGGAGCCACGGCTTGCCCCCCACAAGGAAGGGCGCGGCCAGCCCCGCCACGCCTGCGGCGAAGGCGGCCAGGATCACGAGCCGCCAGCGCCACCGGGCCTCGCACTTCAGCACCGCCGGCAGCACGCCCACGGGGAACAGCTTAGCCATGGCTCCCCCCGCCAGCACCACCGCGGCCCAGAAGGGCTGGCTGTAGACGGCCAGGAACAGGCCCGCCAGCATCAGGAAGACGGAGAACGTCTCCACGTAGCTCAGCGACACGAAGGCGGTGGAGAAGAGGGCCACGTAGACCCAGCAGGCTTGGAGGGCCGGCTTCGGGCCGCGGAGCATCCGGGCCAGCACATAGACGAAGTGCAGCACGCCGAGCTCCCACACCAGCGAGGCCACCTGCACGGTGCGGGTCAGGCAGGCCGCCTCGAAGGCCACGCTGCCGCGGCCGCACACGGCCACGGCCGCCCAGCGCAGGGCCACCATCAGGTAGGCCTGCACGGGCAGGTATTCGGACCAGTAGTGCAGGAAGGGGTAGATGCCGTGGTTCTGGAGCCAGGTGAAGGGGAAGAGGAAGGTCGCCACGTCGTTGTGCAGGGGCGTGAACCACCAGATGGCCATGAGGCGGGCCGAGAGGAAGACGCCGACGAGGAGGAGCAGTTCGCGGCGCGTCTCGCGCGGCAGCGGCACCTCGGCCTCTTCGGTGGTGTAGTGCTGCTTCGGTGTGGGGCTCATGAGGGTTCCGCGTTTCGGGTTCCCCGCCCTGCGTCGCACGTAGGGTTCGCAGGGCAGGCTTCGGCTCGCCTCTTCGGCCCGGGCGGCGGCCCGAGGGCCGCCCTGCGAGCCGTGGGTCACAGGCACACGCGGTCGCCGCCGGCCTTCTTGGCGCGGTACATGGCCGCGTCGGCCGCGCGCACGAGCTCTTCCCGCCTCGCCGCGTGCGCGGGGAAGCTGGCCACTCCCATCGAGAAGCCGACGAAGTCCATGCGCTCGCCGCCGGGAGCCGTGAGGTCGAGCGCGCGGAGGCGGGTGCGCAGCCGCTCGGCCGCGATGAGGGCGCCCGAGGAGTCGGTCTGCGGCAGCACGGCCAGGAACTCGTCGCCGCCGAGGCGGCCGATGAAGTCCTCGGCCCGCATGCTGGCGCGCAGGGTCTGGCTCACGCGCCGCAGCACGGTGTTGCCCGCCTCGTGGCCGTAGGTGTCGTTGACGAGCTTGAAGCCGTCGCAGTCCAGGTAGATGACCGACACGGGGTAGCCGTGCCGCGTGGCGCGCTGAAGTTCCTCGCCCAGGCGCTGCTCGAGATAGCGGTAGTTGTGCAGGCCGGTCAACTCGTCGGCGAACGTCATCTGCTCGATCTTCTCGCGCGTGTCGCGGCGCATGCGGCGCAGGCATTGGAGCTGGCCCACGCACAGCACCAGGCAGGCCGCTGCGAAGGAGAGGAGGCTGGCCAGCTCCGCGGGGCGCACGGGGTCGGGGATCGCCCACAGCCGCACGCCCATGTAGGCGAGGAGCGCCACGGTGAGAAGGAGCATGAGGATGAACACCCCCCGCAGGTTGGCGTGGAGCGCGTGCAGTTCCTGAAGGCGGAAGGCGAACTTCCTGCTCATGGGCGCTCCCCCGCTAGGGGTGCAGATGGCTGTCGCGCACGGCCTTGGCGCTCTGGAGCCAGGCGCGAAGGTCGGCATGGGCGCCGTCGTCCAGGATGCGCCGAAGCGTGTGCAACTGCGCCTCCAGGGCGCCCAGGGCGTCCAGGAGCCGGTCGCGGTTTTGCAGGCACAGGTCGGCCCACATCAGGGGGTCGCCGGAGGCCACGCGCGTCGTATCGCGGAATCCGGACCCCGCGCAGGCCAGCGCCTCGGGCGTGAGCGCGTTGACGAGTGCGGCCGCCACCAGGTGCGGCAGGTGGCTGGCCATCGCCAGCAGGCGGTCGTGCTTGGCGGGGTCGAGCACCCGCACGCGCGCGCCCACGGCTTGCCAGAGCTCCTCCACCGCCGCCAGCGCCCGCGGCTCAGTGTGCGGCGTGGGCGTGACGAAGCACACGGCGCCCTCGAAGAGCCCGGCCTGCGCCTCCTCCACCCCCTGCCTCTCGGAGCCCGCCATCGGGTGGGACCCGACGTAGCGGAAGCCCTGGGCGCTCAAGGCATCGAGCTCCCGCGCCAGCAGGGCCTTCGTGCTCCCCACGTCGGTGAGCAGCGTGCCGCGCGCCACGGACCGGGCCGCCTCGCGCGCCAGCTCCACCATCGCTCCCACGGGCGTCGCCAGCACCACGAGCTCCGCGTCCCGCACGCCGGCCGCCACGCTCAGCGTGCCCTCATCTATGGCGCCCAGCGCCACGGCCCGGTCCAGCTTGGCCTGGCGGCGGCCCACCCCTACGACGCGGCGGGCCAACTGCCGCCGGCGCAACGCCAGCCCTAGCGACCCGCCGATCAGCCCCACCCCGATGATCGTCACCGTGCGGAACGGCAGCACGCTAGCGCTGGGACCCATCATACGCACCACGCCTCTGTTTGAGGGTCGAGGGACTGCGGCCGATGGGCTGAAGTGTAGCAGATGACCGTGGGGGTGTCAACCGCCCGTCGCCGGCTCCTTGATCGGCTTGAGGCGTTCTGGTATGATCGCTCAACCTGCGGAGGGCACGCAGGCGCGACCACACGCGGCGTCGTACCGCAGGCCCGCGGCCAGCCCCTCACCTCAGCCGGCAGGTGACCGCCATGGCGCTGCTCCACCTGAGTGCCGACCTGTACCGGGTCGAGGCGGTGATCTGGACGGGGGAGACGGCGGAAATCTGCCGGGCCATGGCCCCCGACGGAAGCATCGTGGCCATCAAACGCCTGCGGGCCGACAAGCTGCGCGAGTGGTCGGCGGTGGGCTCGCTGCGCCGCGAGGCCAACATGGGCAGCCGCTTCGAGCACCCGAACGTCATCCAGATTCTCGACTTCGCTCCCGGCCCGCCCTATCCGATCATCGTGATGGAGTACTTCCCCAGCCGCAACCTGAAGGTCCGCGTGCTCGACCGCAAGGGCGATCCGCTCCTCGGCGCGCGCTGCCACGACGTCCTGCTCCAGATGGCCTCGGCGCTGGCCCACGTGCACGAGCGCGGCATCATCCATATGGACATCAAGCCCGAGAACTTCCTGGCCACCGACGACGGGGTCGTGAAGCTCACCGACTTCGCTCTGGCGACGCCGGCCCCCAAGTCGTGGCACCGCTTCCTGCCACGCCTCCGGCGCATCGCCGGCACGCGCCCGTACATTGCGCCCGAGACCATCCTGCGCAAGCGCCCCGATTTCCGCACCGACATCTACTCGTTCGGCGCCACCCTCTTCGAGGTCCTCGCCCGCCGCCCGCCGTTCATCTCGACGAACCGCGACGAGCTGCTCAACATGCACCTGCGCGAACCGGCCCCCTGGCCCTGGACGTTCAACAAGAACCTCACGCGCGAGATCAACGACCTCATCGTGGCCATGCTCCAGAAGAGTCCCGACCGCCGGCCATCGAGCATGTTCGAGGTCCTCACGCGCCTCAAGCGCCTCAACGTCTACGAGAAGCCCCCCGAGGAAACCTAGCCGAGGCAAGCCCCATGAGCACCCCCACCAACCTCGACTTCGAGCGCCCCATCCTCGACCTGGAGAAGAAGGTCCAGGAACTCATCCAGTTCCAGGAAGCCAAGGGGGTGGACCTCAGCGAGACCATTGAGCAGCTCCGCGCCGAGCAGCGCCGCCTGGCCCGCGACATCTACGCCAACCTCACCCCCTGGCAGGAGGTGCAGGTGGCGCGCCACCGCGACCGGCCGTCCACCATGGACTTCATCAGCCTGATCTGCACCCAATTCATCGAGTTGCATGGCGACCGGCTCTTCCGCGACGACAAGGCGGTGGTCACCGGCTTCGCCCGCCTCGACGGCCGCCGCGTGCTGGTCATCGGCCACCGCAAGGGCAAGAACACCCGCGAGAGCATCGCCTGCAACTGGGGCCTCGCGCACCCCGAGGGCTACCGCAAGGCCATGCTCAAGGCGCGCCTCGCCGAGCGCCTGGGCATCTCCATCCTCATGTTCATAGACACGGCCGGCGCCTTCCCCGGCGTGGGCGCCGAGGAGCGCGGCGTCGCCCAGTCCATCGCCGAGAACATCGCCGACCTCTCGACCCTGCGCGTGCCCATCATCTGCGTCGTGCTCGGCGAGGGGGCCAGCGGCGGCGCCCTCGGCATCGGCGTCGGCGACCGCATCCTGATGCTCCAGCACGCCTACTTCTCCGTCATCACGCCCGAGGGCTGCGCCGCCATCCTCTTCCGCTCCAGCGAGAAGAAGGAGGAGGCCGCCCAGGCGCTCCACCTGACCTCCAGGGACATGCTCCAGTTCGGCATCGCAGACGAGGTGGTGCCCGAGGCCGACCTCGCGGCCCATTACCAGCCGCGCGAGGCCGCCGCCTGCCTCAAGCAGGCCCTCGTCCGCCACCTCGACGAGTTGGCCGTCATCCCCATCGAGGAACTCCTGGAGAAACGTTACGCCAAGTTCCGCCGCCTCGGCCAGTTCGCCGGCAGCGAGGCCCAGACCTGACGCCCCCTGCCCCGCGCGGCCCGGCGGCGCAAAGCCTGAATCGGAACCTGCCCATGCGAGTCGGCCTCGGCTACGACATCCACCGCCTCGTGCCCGGCAGGCCCCTGCGCCTGGGCGGCGTGGAGATTCCCTCGCCCGTGGGCCTGCTCGGCCACTCCGACGGCGACGCCCTCCTCCACGCCGTCTGCGACGCACTCCTCGGCGCCGCCGCGCTCGGCGACCTCGGCGACCACTTCCCCGACACCGACCCCGCATTCCTGGGCGCCGACAGCGCCCACCTGCTCCGCCAGGCCCTGGCCAAGGTGCGGGCCGCAGGCTACCAGCCCGCGAACCTCGACGCCACCGTCGTCGCCCAGCAGCCGCGGCTCGGCCCCCACAAGGCCGCCATCCGCCAGCGCCTCGCCGACCTGCTCGCCCTCGACCCCTCGCTCGTCAGCCTCAAGGCCAAGAGCAACAACGGCCTCGACGCCGTCGGCCAGGGCCTCGCCATCGCCGCCCACGCCGTCGTCCTCATCGAGAACCTGCCGGAGGCCCCATGAGCATCGCCTACACCAACTCGCTCACCCGCCGCAAAGAGCCCTTCACGCCCATCGAGCCCGGCACCGTGCGCCTCTACAGTTGCGGCCCCACCGTCCACGACTACGCCCACATCGGCAACTTCCGAGCCTTCGTGTTCGTGGACGTTCTCAAGCGCCACCTCCAGCTCCGCGGCTTCACGGTCAAGCACGTGATGAACATCACCGACGTCGGCCACATGACCACCGACGCCGACGAGGGCGAGGACAAGATCGGCAAGAGCGCCCGCGAGCGCGGCCTCACCGCCTGGGAGGTCGTCCGCATGTTCACCCAGGCCTTCTTCGAGGACGCCCGCACCCTGCGCCTGCGGCCCGCCGACGTCTACCCCAAGGCCACCGAACACGTGCCCGACATGATCCGCATGGTCGAGCGCATCCTGGCCAACGGCTTCGCCTACGTCTCCAACGGCTCCGTCTACTTCGACCTCGCCCGGTTCCCCGCCTACGGCCGGCTCTCGGGCAACACCCTCGCCCACCTCATGGAGGGCGCCCGCGTCGAGGTCAACCCCGAAAAGCGCAACCCCCACGACTTCGCCCTCTGGAAGGCCGCCCCCACCAGCGTCATGCGCTGGGAAAGCCCCTGGAGCATCGGCGTCCCGGGCTGGCACGCCGAGTGCACCGCCATGGCCATGCGATACCTCGGCGAACAGCTCGACATCCACACAGGCGGCGAGGACAACGTCTTCCCCCACCACGAGTGCGAGATCGCCCAGGCCGAGGCCGCCACGGGCAAGACCCCCTACGTCCGCCACTGGATGCACAACCGCCACCTGCTCGTGGACGGCACCAAGATGTCGAAGTCCCTCGGCAACTTCTACACCCTCCGCGACCTCTTGGCCCAGGGCCACTCCCCCCTCGCCATCCGCTACCTGCTCCTGAGCAGCCAATACCGCATGCCCCTCAACTTCACCGCCGAGGGCCTCGACGCCGCCGCCACCGCCGTCCGCCGCATCAACGACTTCGTCGCCCGCCTCGCCGAGGCCCCCGACGCCCCCGGCGGCCCCGACGTCGCCCCCCTGTGCGAAAAGGCCAAGGCCGACTTCGCCGCCGCCCTCGACGACGACCTCAACACCTCCGGCGCCCTCGCCGTCGTCCACGACTTCATGCGCGAGGCCAACCGCCTCGCCCTCACCCACGCCCCCGCGGCCCTCGTGCGGGACGCCGTGGCCTACTTCGACACCGTGCTCGACGTCCTCGACACCCGCAAAGAGACCCTCGACGAAGAAGTCGAGCGTCTCATCGCCGAGCGCCAGGCCGCCCGCAAGGCCAGGGACTTCTCGCGCGCCGACGCCATCCGCAACGACCTCGCCGCCCGCGGCATCGTGCTCGAGGACACCCCCCAGGGCGTCCGCTGGCGCCGCCTGAAATAGCGCCCGCCGCCCAGGCCGAGGCCCTCTTCGACTTTGGACTTTGGACTTTGGACTTTGGACTTTCGACTTTCGACTTTCGACTCTTGACTTTCGACTTCCCCTAGGACTTCCCCCATGCGCCCCACCGCCCTCCTCCTCGCCCTCGCGTGCGTATCGGCCAGTCTCCCGGCCGCCGAGCCCGCGGCCCCGCCGCCCACGGCGCGCACCGCCCAGCCCCTCACGCGTCCGCCCCGCACCCACCGCCTCATCGTGCGCCCCTGGATGCTCCCCCCCTACCTCCTCCTCGGCCTGCCGCGCGACCTCCTCGACGCCCCCTCCAAGGGCCTCAGCTCCATCCCCGTCTTCAACCGCATCTTCATGATCCCCCTCATGTTCCTCAACACCCTCACCACCACGCTCTCCTGGTCGTTCACCGAGGACCAGATCGAGGGCGGCTACGCCGCCTGGATTGACAGCCTCAACATGCCGCGCAAGAGGAATGTCGCCCCGCACAAGCCCATGCCGTGGTATCTGCGCTACGGCCCCAACTGGCGCACCTTCGGCACCGTCTACTGGAAGCCGATCGCGCCGCCTGGCAAGCCCCCCGCCGTCCCCAAGCCCGCGCCCTGACCCGGCCGCCATGCCGTATCACCTCCTCCTCCCCCCGCGCGATGATACAACATGGCGCTTTGCCGATTCATGGCCTTCTGCGGCCGCTGTCGCCATGCTGTATCACTTTCTCCCCCTCCCAGGTGATACAGCATGCCGCGCATGTTGCCAGAACGCCACATGGGGCGCCAAGGCCGGCCCCGGGCCGCCTCGCCTCCTTACCCCGAACAGGAACTGTCCACCGGCCGCTCCGCGGCCGCACTCAAGGACGCCGAGCCCTCGCGAGGAAACGACAGGGCGGAATAGAGAGCCTCTACCTCGCCCCTTCAGGGCGCGGACCCGTGAATCCCACTCAGGCCAGAGCATTGCCCCGATCCTTGCCCACATCTTCCGGGGCCTGGGGCTTAGCCCCCGAAGGGGCGCGTTTGAGCCGTAGCCCAGGGCGACCGAAGGGAGCCCTGGGAAAAAGCCCCCCAGCGTAGAGCCCCCGACGTGGGGCGATTCTCTTCTCGCCCCTACGCTCCGCGTGGGGGCGTCTGGGCGGACGCTCCGGCGTCCAATCCTCTGGGAAGAGGAAGGGGCCGCGGAGCGGCCAGGAGGCCCGTCCTCACGCAGAGCGTAGGAACGAGTGGCCCGCGTTCGCGGGCTGCAAGGCCCTGACATGTGAGCGAAGACCAGGGCGTTGCGTTGCCCTGGGCTATCCCATGCGAGCCCCTCAGGCTCCAGAGAGAACCACCGTGCCGACAATTCCGACCCGCACCCCTCTCGCCGCGGGCGGCTTGCGCAGGCGGAGGGCCCCTTGTATAATGCGCCCCCGCAGGCATGGGTTTCCTCCGCGCAGCGCCGGGCAGGAGGTTCTCGGGCATGGCCGCACCGCCCTCCGGGCATGAGGCGAAAGGTCGGCGTTCGCCCTCGCCGCCGGGTCCATCCGACGAGATGATCAACCGCTTCGGCCCCGACTTCACCTGCCTCTACGTCAACGAGGCCTGCGCCCGCATCTACCAGACGACCCCGCAGGAGATGATCGGCCGGAACTGGCTGCCGTTCGTCCCCGGGGACCAGCGCGAGCAGGTGCGCGCGCTCATCGAGGGCCTCACGCCCGAGCACCCCATGGTCAGCATCGAGCACCCGGTGGTGCTGCACACCGGCGAGGTGCGTTGGCAGCACTGGGTCAACTGCGCGCTCTTCGACGCCCAGGGCCGCGTGCTCGAGTACCAGGCCGTCGGACGCGACATCACCGAGCAGCGCCAGGCCGAGGAGCGCCTGCGCCTGGCCATGGCCGCCGCCGACGCCGGCGCCTGGACCTGGGACGCGCGCACCGGCCAGTCGTCGTGGGACGACCGCTACCACGCCATGTACGGCTTCGCCCCCGGCCAGCCCCGCACGTACGACACCTGGGTCGCCAGCCTCCACCCCGACGACCGCCCCCGCGTCCTCGCCCGCCTCGACGAGATGCTGCGAACGCCCGGCGACGACGACTGGGACATGCAGTTCCGCGCCCTCCGCCCCGACGGCCAGGTGGTCTGGATGCACGGCCTGGGCCGAGCCGAGCGCGACGCCAGGGGCCAGGTCGTGCGCCTGGCCGGCATCAACCTCGACATCACCGAGCGCCAGCGCGCCGAGGAGGCGCTGCACGAGAGCCGCGAACGGCTGCGCGTCCAACTCCAGCACATGCCCATCGCCTGCATCCTGCACGACGCCGAGGGCCGCTTCGTGGACTGGAATCCCGCGGCCGAGCGCATCTTCGGCTACACCGCCGCCGAGGCCCTCGGCCACACCTGCGACCTCATCGTGCCGCCCGCAGCCCGCGGCCACGTGCACGACGTCCTGCGGCGCACCCTCGCCGGCGAAGCCCTCCCGCCCAGCTCGAACGAGAATCTGACCAAGGACGGCCGCACCATCCGCTGCCGCTGGATCAACACGCCCATCGCCGATGCGCAGGGCCGCATCACCGGCCTCCTCTCCATGGCCGAGGACATCACGGAACGAGTCCAGGCGCGCCAGGCCCTCCTCCAGACCCGCGAGGACATGGACCGCGCGCAGGCCGTGTCCCACACGGGGAGCTGGCGCCTCGACCTCACGACGAACCTTCTCCAGTGGTCCAAGGAAACCTGGCGCATCTTCGCCCTGCCCGAGGGCACGCCGCTCAGCTACGAGGCGTTCCTGAACGCCGTGCACCCCGACGACCTGGCCCGGGTCCGGGAGCGCTGGTCCGCCGCCCTGCGCGGCGAGGCCAACGACGTCGAGTTCCGCATCCTCGCCGCCGGCGCCGTCAAGTGGGTGCGCGCGCGATCCTCGCTCGAGCTGGGGCCCGATGGGACGCCGCGCGCCGCCTTCGGCACCGTGCAGGACATCACGGACCGCAAGCAGGCCGATGAGGCGCTGCGGCGCAGCGAACAACGCTACCGGGCCCTGGCCGAGACGGCGCACGACTTGATCTACATCATCGGGCGCGACGACCGGGTCGAATACGTCAACAGCTTCGCCGCCGCCCACCTGCGCCGCTCGCCCCAGGAGGTCGTGGGCCAGCCCCGCGCCGCGCTCTTCCCGCCCGAGGCCGCCGCCAGGCAGGCGCGCAACCTCCAGCACGTGCTCGCCACCGGCGAACCCACCCAGGCCGAGGACAGGGTGCCCTTCCCGGGGGGCGACCTCTGGCTCCACACGTCGCTCACCCCCTTGCGCAACGAGGCCGGCGAGATCGTCTCCGTGCTCGGCATCTCGCGCGACATCACCGGGCGCAAGCGCATCGAGGAGGCCCTCCAGGCCAGCGAGCGCAAGTTCCGCGACCTCGCCGAGGGCATGCCCGACGGCGCCTCGCTCGTCGTGGACGGCAAGTTCGTGTGGGTAAACCCCGCCTACTGCCGGATGTTCGGCTACCGCGAGGAGGAACTGCTCGGCCAGAGCATCGAGAAGACCATCGCGCCCGAGATGCGGCAGGCCATGATGCAGCGCCTCGCCTACCGCCTGGAAGGCAAGAGCGTGCCCACCCAATACGAGGCCGTTGGACTGCGCAAGGACGGCACCCGCTTCGACCTCGAGAACAGCGTGAAGGTGGTGGACGTCGGGGGCCGCCCCGGCGTCCAGAGCGTGATGCGCGACATCACCGAGCGCAAGCGCGCCGAACGCGCCCTGGCCCAGAGCGAGAAGAAGTACCGCGACCTGATCGAGACCACCGGCACCGGCTTCGTGATCGTGGACCCGCAGGGCCGCGTGCTCGACGCCAATGCCCGCTACGTGAGCCTGACCGGGCACGAACGCCGCCAGGAGATCCTCGGCCGCTGCGTGACCGAGTGGACCGCGCCCGACGAGGTCGAGTTGAACCGCGCGGCCGTGCGGCGCTGCTTCGAGCAGGGCTCGATCCGGGGCTTCGTGGTCCACTATGTGGACCGCTCGGGCAAGCGCACCCCGATCGAGATCCACGCCACCGTGGTGCCGGGCCCCGACGGCCCGCAGATCCTCACCCTCTGCCACGACATCACCGAGCGCAAGCGCATCGAAGACGCCCTGCGCGCGAGCGAGGAACGCTACCGCGCCGTCACCGAGCACGCACTCGACTGCATCTTCTGCAAGGACACCGAGCGCCGCTACACCTTCTGCAACCCGGCCGTGCTGCGCCTGCTCGGCCGCACGGCCGACGAGGTGCTGGGAAAGACCGCGGAAGACGTGCTGCCGCCCGAGGGCGCGCAGCTCATCCGCGAGCCCGACGAGGCCACCCTGCGCGGCGAGACGATCAACCGCATCGGCACGCTCCGGCTGGGCAGCGACGAGCGCGTCTTCCACACCGTGCAGGTGCCGCTGCGCGACGCGCAGGGCCGCGTGGTGGGCCTCACCGGCATCTCGCGCGACATCACCGAGCGCCGGCGGGCCGAAGAGGCCCTCCGCGCCAGCGAGGAACGCTACCGCGCCATCACCGAGAACGCCGCCGACGCCATCTTCTGCAAGGACACCGAGCGCCGCTACACCTTCGTCAACCCCGTCGGCCTCCGCATCATCGGCCGGCGCGCCGAGGAGGTCCTCGGCAAGACCCCGGAGGAACTGTTCGACCCCGGCGATGCCGCCACCATTCGCGACGTGGACGATGCCTGCCTCCGGGGCGAAATCGTGAACGCCGTGCGCACGCTCCACCGCGGCGACCGGGAGTTCGTGCTGCACACCGTGCAGGCGCCCCTGCGCGACCAGGCGGGCCAGGTCGTGGGCATCACCGGCATCGTGCGCGACCTCACCGGCCAGCGCCGCCTGGCCGACGACCTGCGGGCCTCCGAGGCCGCCTACCACACGATCTTCGACGCCGTGACCGACGCCATCCTGCTGCTGGACCCCGAGACGGGCACCATCCTCGAGATGAACGCCGCGGCGCGTTCCTACGCGCGGCGCCTCGGCCGGCCCCCCTCCGCTCCCCTCGCGCTCGCGCTCCTGGCCTCGCACGAGGAGCCGTTCACCGAAAAGGAGGCCCTGCGGCGCGTGCACGCCGCGGCGAGGGGGCGCCCGCAGAGCTACGAATGGATGCTCCGCGACCCGCACGGCCACCCCACCTGGTTCCTCGTGAACCTCACGGCGGCCAACATCCGAGGCACCCGGTGCGTCCTCGCCGTCGCACGCGAGACCACCGAACTGCGGCGCGCGCAGGACGAGCGCCTGCGCATCCAGAAGCTCGAATCCCTCGGCCTCCTCGCGGGCGGCATCGCGCACGACTTCAACAACCTGCTCATGGGCATCCTGGCCAGCATCGCCCTCGCCCGGCTCGACCACGGCACGAGTCCCGAGGCGGCCCGCACCCTCGACGATGCCGAGAAGGCCGTGCGGCGGGCGACCGGCCTGACCCACCAGCTCCTCACCTTCTCGCGCGGCGGCGCCCCCGTGCGGCGCGCCATCGCCCTGGGCGAGCTGGTCCGTGAGACCGCCGAATTCGCCCTCACAGGCTCCAACGTCCGCGCCCACTTCGCGATCGCCCCCGACCTGTGGCCGGCGGAGGTGGACGCGGCGCAGATCGGGCAGGTCATTCAGAACCTCGTCATCAACGCCAACGAAGCCATGCCGGATGGCGGCGTGGTGCGAATCACCGTGGCCAACCTCCTGCTGGGGGCAGAGTCGGGCATCCCCCTGCCTCCCGGCCGGTATGTCAAGGTGGCGGTTCGCGACACCGGCGTGGGCATCGCGCCCGAGAATCTCCAGCGCATCTTCGACCCCTACTTCACCACCAAGGGGGCCGGCAGCGGCCTGGGCCTCGCCGTGGCCTACTCGGTGCTCCGCAGCCACGGCGGACACATCCGCGTCGAGTCGCAGCTCGGCGCGGGCAGCACGTTCGAGGTCTTCCTCCCCGCGGCCACGGCGGCGGCCGAGCCGGCCGCGCCCTCCGCGGCCGCGGCCAGGCGCCAGGGCCGGCTCCTGGTGATGGACGACGATCAGGTCATCCGCCGCTGCCTCGAACAGCTCCTCGAGCGGGTCGGCTACACCGTCGCGTGCGCGTCCGATGGCGCCGAGGCCGTGAAGATGTTCCGCGAGGCGCTCGAGCGCGGCCAGCCGTTCGACGCCGTGGTGCTCGACCTCACCGTGGTGGCCGGCATGGGCGGCGAAGCCTGCCTGGAGCGGCTGCGCGAGCTGGACCCCGACGTGCGCGCCATCGTGGCCAGCGGCTTCCACACCGACCCGGTGATGGCCGAGTTCCGCGAGCGCGGCTTCCGGGCCGTGGTGGCCAAGCCCTTCTCGCTCGAGGAACTCCTGCGCGCCCTGGACGAGGCCCGCGCCTGACGCGCTCAGTAGTGCACGCGCGCGCCCAGCGCCCGCATCTGGACGAGCGTGACCGCGAGAATGATCAGGAACAGCAGCAGCGCCGTCGCCGAACCGTAGCCCACCCGCCCCCCCACGTAGAACGTCTTGAAAATATACACCGTCACCGTGTCGGCCGTGCCGGAGGTGTCTTTCGAGGCCATGATGTACACCTGGTTGAACACGCGGAACGCGCGAATCGTCGAGACGATCGAGAGAAAGAACAGCGTGGGCGAGATGAGCGGAATGGTGATGTGCCGCAGCCGCCGCCAGCCGGTCGCGCCATCCACCGCCGCCGCCTCGTAGATCTCCTTCGGCACGTTCGTCAGCGCCGCCAGCAGCACCACGATCTCGAAGCCCAGGGCCTGCCAGATCGAGAAGGCCATCACGCACACCAGCGACAGGCTCGGCCCCGCCGCCCAGCCGGGCAACGAGACCCCGAAGTGCTCGGCCACCAGCCGGAACACGCCGCTGGACTCTTCGACCCACGACTGCGCCGGCAGGCCCAGGCCCTTCATCATCGCGTTCGCCAGGCCCCACTCGGCGGGCGCCGGATACAGCATCCACAGCCACACCGCCGCGGCCGCGACCACCGACGTCACGTAGGGCAGGAAGTAGATGGTCCTGTAGACGCCCTTGCCGCGGATCCGCCCCATCAGCAGGTTGGCCAGCACCAGCGCCAGGATCAGCCCCAGCGGCACGGTGCCGAGCACATAGTACACCGTCGCCAGAAGGGCCCTGCCGAACGAGGGGTCGGACCCCAGGGCCTCGGCGTAGTTGCCGAAGCCCACGAAGTCGCCCTTCACCAGGCGCCAGTCGTGCAGGCTCACATAGAACGCATAGCCGACCGGGAAAATGCTGAAGAGGCCGAGCAGCAGCGCCGCGGGCGACACGTACAGCCAGCCCGTGAAGTTCTCGCGCCGGCGGCGGCGTCGCGCCTCGGAAGATTCCGTTGCCATGTGGGGATTCTAGCCCCCCCTCGGGCGCCTGTCAAGAATGCCCCCCGTTTGACACCATCGGCCGGGCGCTGCTATAATCGCCCCGTGAGCGAGGATGGCCCGGAGACTGGACCCATCGCAGCCGACACCCTGCGCTGGCGATCGCACCCCGTGGTGGACGATTACCCGCGCTCGCTGCTGCTCGTGGCGGCGGTGATCGCCGTGTGCGTGGGGGTGTGGCTGAGCTTCGACGGCGTGGGCTACGCGGCGATTGCCGCTGCCTTCCTGCTCGGCTCGCTGGCGCGCTACTTCGTGCCGACGCGGTACGAACTCGACGCCACGGGCGCCTGGGTGCGGTTCCTGGGCCACGGGCGGCAGATGCCCTGGGCGGCCGTGCGGCGCGTGGGCGTGCACCCCGAGGGAGTGCAGCTCTCGCCCTTCGAGCGGGCGTCGCCGCTCGAGTCGTTTCGCGGCACATTCCTGCGGTTCGCGGGCAACCGGGACGAGGTGGTGAGCTTTGTCGAACGCCAGATGGCCGCGCGTCGCCCGGCTTAGGCAGTCGCTGCGCCACGCCTTCTCGATGGAGAGTTCGCTCGGCCCGCTCACCGAGGCCGACCGCGAGCTCCTGCGCCAGCTCGCCGTGGCCATCGCCCGCCGCCGCATGGTCACGCCGGCCGTGCTCTTCCTCGAGTCGCTGCGCCCCCTGAGCTACATGGGCAGTCAGGCGATGATCTTCCTCAAGCCCTTCCTCACGCCCTTCTTCAACCCCGAACGCTACGAGCGCCTGGCCGAAATCCTCGAACGGCGCGAGGGCATCGAGGCCCTCGTGCAGGCCATCGAATCCGCCGCCCATCACCTGGAGGGCGTGACCCGGTGAGCACGCCCGAGCTCAACGTCATCGTCGCCACCGACTGCGGCAGCACGACCACCAAGGCCATCCTCATCGAGAAGAAGCCCGAGGGCTACCGCCAGACCTTCCGCGGCGAGGCCCCCACCACCGTCGAGGCGCCGTTCGAGGACGTGACCCGCGGCGTGCTCAACGCCTTCGCCGAGCTCGAGGAGCTGTCGGGCCGCCGCATCCTCGACGGCGAGCGCATCCTCACCCCCGCCCGCGGCAACGAGGGGGTGGACATCTACGTCTCGACCAGCAGCGCCGGCGGCGGCCTCCAGATGATGGTGGCCGGCGTTGTCAAACAAATGACCGCCGAGAGCGCCCAACGCGCCGCCCTGGGCGCCGGCGCCATCGTGATGGACGTGTTGGCGGCCAACGACCAGCGCCTGCCCCACGAGAAGATCGAGCTGATCCGCCGCCTGCGCCCCGACATGGTGCTCCTCTCCGGCGGCACCGACGGCGGCACGATCACCCATGTGGTCGAACTCGCCGAGTTCCTCGCCGCCGCCAACCCCAGGCCGAGGCTCGGCCGCGACTACAAGCTGCCCGTCATCTACGCAGGGAACAAGGACGCTCGCGAGGCCGTGGCCCAACGCCTCGCCGCCAAGACCGAGCTGCACCCCACCGAAAACCTGCGGCCCGTGCTCGAGCGCGAAAACCTCGCGCCCGCCCGCAACGAGATTCACGAGCTCTTCCTCAAGCACGTCATGGCCCAGGCCCCGGGCTACGACAAGCTCATGGCCTGGGTCGGCGCGCCCATCATGCCCACCCCCGCCGCCGTGGGCGCCATCATGCAGACCATCGCCCGCCGCCAGGGCATCAACCTGATCGGCGTGGACATCGGCGGCGCCACGACCGACGTCTTCAGCGTCTACGGCGACGTGTTCAACCGCACCGTGAGCGCGAACCTGGGCATGAGCTACAGCATCTCCAACGTGCTGGCCGAGGCCGGCCTCGCCAACATCCTGCGCTGGGTGCCGTTCGACATTGACGAGACCGACCTGCGCGACCGCATCAAGAACAAGATGATCCGCCCGACCACCATCCCGCAACTCCTCGAGGAACTCAAGATCGAGCAGGCCATCGCCCGCGAGGCGTTGCGCCTGGCCTTCGAGCAGCACAAGGCCCTGGCCGTCGGCCTCAAGGGCGTGCAGCGCGAACGCACCATCAGCGAATCGTTCGACGAAACGGCGGCCGGGGCCACCCTCATCAACCTACGCGACCTCGACCTCCTCGTGGGCAGCGGCGGCGTGCTCTCCCACGCCCCGCGCCGCCACCAGGCCGCCATGATGCTGGTGGACGCCTTCCAGCCCGAGGGCGTCACCCGCCTGGCAGTGGACAGCATCTTCATGATGCCGCATCTCGGCGTGCTCGCCCAGGTGCACGAGCAGGCAGCGGAGCAGGTCTTCGTGCGCGACTGCCTCATCAACCTCGGCACCTGCGTGGCCATGGTGAACCAGGGCAAGCCGGGCACGCCCGCCTTCGACTACACGCTGGCCGTGAACGGCCAGACGCGCGGCGGCTCGCTCGCCGTCGGCGACATCAAACTCGAGCCGCTCGGCGTGGGCGAGACGGCGCAACTCGCCGCGAACCCCGCCCGAGGCGTTGACCTGGGCCAGGGCCGCGGCAAGGCCCTCGAGGCCACCGTCCACGGCGGCGTCGTGGGCGTGATCCTCGACGCTCGCGGCCGCCCGCTCGTGGTGCCCGAGAGGAACCGGGCGGAGATTGTCAACGGCTGGGCCAAGGCGCTCAACGCCTATCCGGCCTGAGGCTGATAGGGCCGATCGGACCGATGGGACACGCCGAGTGTCTGCCGCCCCACAGGTCCTGTCTGCCCCATCTGTCCTATGAGAACAGGGGCTGCCTGATGGCCCACGCATATACCCCGGGCCTCCGCGTCACCGATCGCGCCACGGTGCGCAAAGAGCGCCGCCTGCCCATCGCCGGCCAAGTGCTCGCGACGGCCGGCGCCCGGGTGCGGGCCGAGGATGTGGTGGCCCGCGCCGAGCTGCCGGGCGACGTGGCCACGGTGAACGTCGTCAACGTCCTCGGCATCACGCCCGCCGAGCTGCCGCAGCACATGCTCAAACGCGAGGGCGACGCCGTCGAGCGCGACGAGGTGATCGCCGAGACCCGCCCGTTCATCAAGTGGTTCAAGACCGTGGCCCGCTCCCCCGTGGCCGGCACCATCGAGTCGGTCTCCACCATCACGGGCCAGGTGCTGGTGCGCACGGCCCCGCGGCCGGTCGAGCTCCGGGCCTACCTCGACGGCACCGTCGCCGAGGTGATCGAGCGCGAGGGCGTAGTGGTCGAGACGCACGGGGCATTCGTCCAGGGCATCTTCGGCGTGGGCGGCGAGGTGGCGGGCGAGTTGGCCGTGATCGTGGACCGCCCCGACGCTGTGATCGGCCAGGGCGACCTCGGGCGCGACCTCAGCGGCAAGATCGTGGTGGCCGGCTCGCTCGTGACCAGCGAGGTCTACGAACGGGCCTCGGCCCTGGGCCTTGCGGCGCTCGTGTGCGGCGGGTTCCACGACCGCGACCTGCGCCGCCTGCTCGGCTACGACCTGGGCGTGGCCATCACGGGCCACGAGGACATTCGCCCGATTCTCATCATCACCGAGGGCTTCGGCCCGATGGCCATCGCGGCGGCCACCTTCGACCTGCTCCGGGCCCACGCCGGGCGGCGCGCCTCGGCCAACGGCGCCACCCAGATCCGCGCGGGCGTGCTGCGCCCCGAGATCATCATCCCCACCGAACGGGCCGCCGACGCCGAGGCCAAGAGCGATGTTGTCGCCGTGGGCTTGACGGAGGGCAGCCCCGTCCGTATCATTCGGGAACCGGGCTTCGGGCGCATCGGCGTCGTCAAGAGCCTGCCCCCGGGCGCCGTGCAGGTCGAGTCCGAGGCCAGAGTGCGGGTGGCCGAAATCCAGTTCCCCGACGGCACGGTCGTCACCGTGCCGCGGGCCAACCTCGAGGCGATCGAATCGTGAAGCGAGGCACGCTCCCAGGCCGCCTGCTGCTTCTCGCCGCCGCGCTCGCCACGGCCCCGCTCGCTTCCTCTGCCGAGCAGGCGCCCGTCAAGCCCGCCCCAGAGGAACACCCCCCGCTCACCGCTCCGCCGGCGGAGAGCTTCCGCGCCTACGACCGCCCGAGCGACGACGGCAACGTGATCGGCATCGAGTGGGGCCGGGCAGCCAGCGAGGGCCGTGGGATCGTCTACATCGTCGAGATCGCCTCCGAGGCAGACTATCAGGCCGGCAAGTTCCACACCCGCCGCGTGCCGTCCGTGTCGGCCTTCAAGTCCGATCACCCCGAGTACTACGGCTCGTCGCCCCGCCTCGGGCAGCTTCACTACATCCACGTGGAGCCTGCCAAGTTCTATCCGCCCCAGCCGCGCCGCATCGCGGAGCCGCCGAAGGAAGAGCTGGAGAAGATGACGGCCACCGCCCGCGCCCGCGTGCTGGCCGGCATAGCCTACGAGCAGAAGAAGGAGCGCGACCGCCTGATGGCCGAGCGCCGCCGCATCAACGGCCAGACCTACTACTTCCGCCTCGCCATCTCGGACGGGCAGACCACGCTCTACGTGGCCGGGCCGGACGGCAAGCCCGTGGTCCTCACGGCCAGCGGGCGGCCCAACCTGTTCAAGTGGGGCAAGGCCAACAACCTGGTCTTCTCGATCCTCTTCGGCGCCATCGTGCTCGGCTTCATCAACGCCGCGCGCAAGAACCCCAACCTCTTCATCCGCAAGATCGCCGGCCTCGAGGCGGTGGACGAGGCGATCGGCCGCGCCACCGAGATGGGCCGCAGCGTCTTCTTCGTCCACGGCCTCGCCGGCATGGACAGCTTGTCCACCATCGCCGCCGTCAACGTCTTGGGCCGCGTGTGCCAGCGCTCGGCCGAGTACAGCACCCGCGTACGCGTGATGAACAACGACCCCATTGTCATGGCCGTGAGCCAGGAGGTGGCCAAACAGGCCTACACCGAGGCGGGCCACCCCGAGGCCTATAACGCCGACGACGTGTCGCTGGTGGCCCCCGACCAGTTCAGCTACGTGGCCGCCGTGGGCGGCATGATGACCCGCGAGCAGCCCGCCACCATCTTCCTGATGGGCTACTTCTACGCTGAATCGCTCCTGCTGTCCGAAACCGGCGCCTCCACGGGCGCCATCCAGATCGCAGGCACCGACTCCTACACCCAGCTCCCCTTCTTCATCACCACCTGCGACTACACGCTCATGGGCGAGGAGCTGTATGCCGCCTCCGCCTACCTGTCGCGCGAGCCGAAGCTCCTGGGCAGCCTGCGCGGGCAGGACGTGGGCAAAGCGTTCCTCATGGTGGCCGCTGTGCTGGGCACGGCGCTCTCGACGCTGGGCTTCGACTGGGTCCAGAATCTGTTCAAGGCGTTCTAGGCGTGTCATCGTGAGCCAGTCGAACAACCTTTCAGGGGCTTGACGCCGCCACCCAGGCGAAAGGCATCGTCGCGGCATCAAGCCCCTGAAAGGTTCCTCGGCAGGCGCGGAATGACATTCGGGGCGATAGGGAACGAATGTTTTACAAGCGCACCATCCCGCTCGCCATCGTCTTCGTGATGGGCCTGCTGGCCTTCGTGCACGAGTTCGTGCCGCACCCGCTCTCGAGCCAGTTCCGCGAGGAGATGACCACCTGGTTCCGCATCATCGGCGGGTTCGGCATGTTCATCGGCGTCTACAGCCTGCTGCACATGCACACCCTGCGCATCCGCCGGAAGCAGGCGGGCTGGGCCTACAGCGTCTTCGTCTTCCTCGGCGCCGTGACAATGATCGTGGTGGGCCTGGTGAACGAGCCGCACGGGCCGCTGGGCCCCGCGCCCGAGGACGGCACGGTGTTCGACTGGTTCTATATGAACGTGCAGGTGCCATGCGGCGCCACGATCTTCTCGCTGCTGGCCTTTTTCATGGCCAGCGCAGCCTTTCGCACGTTCCGCGCGCGCAATGCCGAGGCGGCCCTGCTGCTCGTGGCTGCCGTGATCGTGATGTTCGGCCGCGTGCCGCTGAGCGCGATGATCTCGGACGCCTTTCCCCAGGCGGCTGACCTGTTGCTCGAATACCCCAACCTGGCGGCCAAGCGCGGCATCCTGCTGGGCATCAGCCTGGGCGCCATCTCGCAGTCGCTGCGCATCCTCTTCGGCATCGAACGGTCCTATCTCGGCGGAGGAGGCGACTGATGAGCCAGCCCGACAACACCCTCCGCCGCACCCTCCTCGCCCGCCGCGTGGTCTACGTGCTGCTCGCGGGCGCCATCATCCTCACAGCCCTCGGCAAGCTCCAGATGAAGGTCGTGCCCGCGCCCCTGTCGCGCAAGGTCTACGAGCGCCTCGAAGCGTTGCCCGAGGGCTCCCCCATCCTCTTCTCCTTCGACTACGACCCTTCGGCCAAAGAAGAGCTGTACCCGATGAGCCAGGCGCTCCTGCGCCACGCCTTCCGCCGCAACCTGCGGCCCCTGGTCATGACCTTCTGGCTCAACGGCGTGGGCCTCTGCAAGGAGCTCGTCGAACGCACCGCCAAGGAGGCCGGCAAGGAGTCCGGCCGCGACTTCGTCTTCCTCGCCTACAAGCCCGGCGGCTCGAACCTGTTGCTCAACATGGGCGAGAGCCTCAAGGGCGCCTTCGACAAGGACTTCTACGGCAAGCCCACCGAGGCGATGCCCGCCCTGGAGGGGGTTGATTCGCTGCGCGACATCCCCGTCGTGGTGGGCATCGCGGCGGGCAGCACCACCGAGATGTGGATCGCCTACGGCCGCGACCGCTTCGGCTTCGACCTCGGCGCGGGCTGCACCGCCGTCATCGCGCCCGACCTGTATCCGTTCCTCCAGTCGGACCAGCTCTTCGGCCTGCTGGGCGGGCTGCGCGGCGCGGCCGATTACGAGGTGCTGATCGGCAAGCCCGACACCGGCGTGAAGGGCATGCCCCTGCAATCGGTGGCGCACATCCTCATCATCGTCCTGATCGTGGCCGCAAACGTCTACGTGTTTGCGGGGCGGCGGTCGCGCCGCCAGGGGGATTGACCCGATGGCCTCGCCCGCGGAACCTGGCCGCCCGGCAAAGCAGCGCGTGATCGAGACCGCGGTGCTCGTGGGCTGTGCGCTCGCCTTCCTGGCCGCGTGCCTCCTGGTGCGGTGGCCCGAGGGGGCGCCGGCGAAGCTCTCGGCCGAGGGCCTGGGCGTCTTCGTCGCCGCCGGCCTCACGCTCATCATGTACAGCTTCCTCTACCGCGACAATCCGCTGTTCAAGGTGGCCGAGAACCTCTACGTGGGCATCAGCCTGGGCTACGGCGCCGTGATGACCTGGTACCTCTCGCTCAAGCCCGAGGTGGTGGACCCGCTCGTGTTCGCGCCGTCGGCCGAGGCGCGCACCGATGCCCTGCTCCACCGCACCGTGCCCATTCTGCTGGGGCTCCTGCTCCTCACGCGCCTGTCGCGCAAGCACGGCTGGCTCAGCCGCTACGCGTACACCCTCATGGTGGGCTTCGGGGCCGGCATCGGCATCCCCATCGTCGTGCACACCTACATCCTCAAGCAGCTTCAGTACACCGTGCAGCCGCTCTCGGGCAGCTTCGCCGACGTGGTCGGTGGCCTCGTGCTCCTCATCGGCACGGTGACGGTGCTCTTCTATTTCTTCTTCTCGGTCGAGCACAAGGGGCCGGGCGGCGCGGTCTCGCGGATCGGCATCTGGTTCCTCATGGTCTCGTTCGGCGCGTCATTCGGCTACACGGTGATGGGCCGCGTGTCGCTCCTCATCGGCCGTGTGATGTTCCTGCTGCACGACTGGCTCCAGCTCAACCTGTGACCGCTCGGCAAGGGCCGCGAGGCGCCCCATGGCCACGGCGGATTACCCCGCGCCATCCCCTCCCCCGCCCCCGCGGCCCGTGCGGGCCAGGCCGATAGCGTCGTGGGCGCTTCTCGCCGCCTGCGGCGCAGCTTTCGCGGCGGCGTGGTTCTTCGGCCACAGCCTCGATGCGGCGACCCTGGTGTGTTACGGGGCGAAGGACCGCGACCTCATCGTCCACTCGCGCCAGTGGTGGCGGCTGGCCAGCGCCGGGTTCCTCCATGCCGACCTGCTGCATCTGGCGGTGAACCTGTTCGCGCTGTGGAACCTCGGCACCTTGATCGAGGGGCTGTGGGGCACGCGGCGGTTCCTGATCCTCTACGCGGCGGCGCTCGTGTGCGGCAACCTGGCCTCGCTCGCCACAACGATCCCCGTCTCGGTCGGCGCCTCGGGGGCCATCTTCGGGCTGTTCGGTGCACTGGTCGTCTTCGCCACCCGGCACCGGCGCCTCATCCTGCCGAAGGCCCGTAATCGTCTGCTCGTCAACCTGGCCATCGTGCTCGGGATGAACGTGGCCCTGGGCGTCACCGTGCCGTTCATTGACAACGCGGCGCACGCCGGCGGCTTCGTGGCCGGCATGGTGGCAGCATTGGTGCTGCGCCCCGTGCGGGTGTTGGGCGAGAGCGATGGCCTCGGCGAACTGCTCGTCCGCCTCGCAGCGGCGGCGGCCGTGGTGGGCATGGCCGGCTCGCTTGCGATGGCGGTGCGGCACGCGCGGGCGTCGGAATGGATGCTCGTGATCGGCGGCGAGCTGGAGCCGCGCCGCCTCGACGGCGACCTGACGCTCAGCGTGCCGAAGGGGTGGCGCTACCACCCGCCGAACGAGTCGTACCCCTTCCACATTTTCGTGCGGCCCGACGTGGCATTCATTGTCGCGCGCCTCGTGCCGCCGAAAGAGGGGGCCGACGTGGCGGCGGCCGCAGCCAGCATTCGCCGGATGTACTCCGAGCAACGGGTCGAGTTGATCGCGAGCCGCGAGATCACCGTGGGGAGTGCGACGGGAATCGAGTTGCTCTCGCGCCGCAAGCTCGACACCCACGTGGAGCGCAGCCGCACGGTGCTGCTCCCCACGCCGCTCGGGCGGATCGCGTACGTATCTTTCAACTGCCTCGAGGCTCGGTACAGGCTCCTCGAGGTGCTTTTCGACCGCGTGCTGCACAGCGTGCGAGCCGGGCCGGCGCAGCCGACGCCGAACGGCGATGAGCGGGTGTGGGAGAAGGTGGCCGAGGATCCCCGCGACCCGGACGCCGCGATCGCCTTGGCCGCCCGTTACGCGCGCGAGGGGCGGGCAGAGCAGGCCGAGCGTATCCTGCTGGCCACCTTGAAGTTGCATCCCAACTACGCCGAGTGCCACAACCAGCTCGCGTTGTTCTACGCCACGGCGCGTCCGCCCCACCGCAAGCCCGCCGAAGCCGTGCGCCGCGCGCAGAAGGCCCTCGGCCTCCGGCCCGATGAGCCGCGTTACCTGGGCACGCTGGCCCTCGCCCACGAGGCGGCGGGCGACAGGGCCAAAGCCCTCGAGGCCGCCCGCCGCGCCGCCGCCCTTGCCCCGGATGATGCGACCTATGCCGATCTCGTCAAGCGCCTGAGCCGCTGAGCGCCCTCCTGCCGGGCTGCCGGGGCATGAATGCCCGGCCAACATGGCAGCAATGGGGCGGAAGGGGGAGAGGTCAGGATGCGGGGGCCTCGGCCTCAGGCGGTTTGGCCGCCTCGATGGCCTCGCCGGGCGGGATGATGACGCCGCCCGACACGAGGATCTGGAGGGCCTCCTCGACTGTGATCGGCAACTCAATCAGGTCGTGCCTGGGCACGAAGATGACGTAGCCGGTCACCGGCGCCGGCGAGAAGGGCACGAAAACCTGGACGAGTTCCTCGCCCCGCGCGGCGTTGAGCGACCGCATGCCCGAGCCCGTGACGAAGGCGAGGGAGTAGAGCCCCTGGCTGGGGAAAGGAACTGCCACGACGCTGTGGAATTGGGGCTTCTTCGCTCCAAAGAAGAAATCGGTGATCTGTTTCACCGAGGGGTAAATGCTCCGGATGAGGGGCACCTTGAGCAGCAGGTGCTGAAGGCCGTCCACCAGGCGCTGGCCGAAGAAGCTGCCCACGAGGGCGCCCACGAGGCCCGCCAGGGCCACCGCCCCCACGACGGCCAGGACAGCGCCCGCCGCCCGCGTGGCGCCATTCGTCGGCTCCATCCCAAGCAGGCTCGCGAGCTGCCGCCCGAGCCAATAGCCCAGAAGATCGTCCACAAACCGGCACAGGATGACCACCACATAGCCCGTGAGAAACACGGGCAGCAGCACGGCGACGCCGGTGAGCAGGAACTTCGTGATCTTCTTGCGCCGCCCGATGGGGGTCTGCGCGGGCGGCGGCCCCACTTGCCAGGGGTCGCTGGCCGGAGGGGCGCTGCCGGCTCCGTGGAGCGGATCGTTCATCGGGCAAACGCCTCATAGCCCAGGTCGCGCAGGCACGCCTCGACGAGGGGCTGGGCGCCGGCCACCCAGGCGTCGCGGCGAATGGCCTCGGCGAAGTGGTCGAGCTTCGGGTAGAGGCGCCCGCCGCACTGCTCGTCGCGGTAGCGGGCGTCCAGGCACTTCGGGCCGAGAATGCGCGCATCCACCATCGCGCGCAGGTCGGCCTCGGTGAAGGTGTTGCCCAGCTCATCGAGGGCCTTGCGCACGCAGGACTGCGCTCCGGCCTTCTCGATGGCGGTCCAGATGTTCACCTTGATGATCCCGTCGTCCTTGAGGCGCGTGAAGTCGGCGGGGGACAGGCTGGAGGTGCCGTGGAGGACGAGGAGCTTGCCCACGGCGCCACTGATGGCGCGGGCCTGGTCGCCATAGTAGCGCAGCTCGCGGGCCGAGGCGCGGTGCTCGGTGCCCAGGTTGGGCACGATGAGGTCCACGCCCGTCGCCGCCACGTAGCGCTTGGCCTGCTCAACCGTGGTCACCTGGTTCTTCGTCTGGCCGGTGCCGGACTCGAAGATCTCGTCCACGGCGCCCTCGACGACCACTTGGCCGCGGTGGCGCTCGACGTAGGCGGCGGTCGCCTTGATGTTCTCGTCGAAGGGCAGGGTCGAGGCGTCGAACATCACGCTGGTGAGCCTGGCGAGGCGGCGCTCGAGGATCTCGTCGTCGTCGCCCGGCTGGCCGTGGTCGAGGTGAGTCATCACGCGAATCTTGCCGAACGGCCCGGCGGGGTCGGTGTAGAAGGCCACCTGGGCAAGCCAGGCCTCGAAGCCGAGCCAGGGGTCGCCGAGGCTGGTATAGAGCTTGATCTGCGGGCGAGCGTGGTAAGTGCCGCAGATGGAGAGGAACAGCGGGATGTCGGGCGCGCCCACGCGTTCGCCGAAGCTCTTGGCCGCGCGCAGGCAGGCCTCGATGCCACGCTCGCATTCGGGGTTCACGTTGATCAGCGCCACGCCCCTCTCGCGGGCCTCCTGGATGACTTCGCGGGCGTGCGTCGCGTCGGCGATCAGGGCCATCGTGCGTTCTCTCCTGGGGTGTCGTTGACGGGCAGTGGTGGCATTGTATAATAACCGCTGGCCAGCCGCAAACTGACGAACAGGGGGGACCGCGTGCCCGTCGAAACGCCGCCATTCCGCGTGCGCTACGCCGAGACCGATGCCCAGGCCGTGGCCTACTACGGCTCGTACTTCACCTGGTGGGAGGTGGGCGAGCTGCACTTTCTCGAAACCCTTGGAGTGCGGGCGCCTGAGCTGGACCGCCAGGGCATCCTGGTCGCCGCCGCCGAGTCGTACGCCCGGTTCCTGCGCCCCGCCGTCTACGACGACCTGGTGGCCGTGCGCGTGCGGCTGTCGCAGGCCGCGCCCAAGCGCGCGCTGCTCGAGACCGAGCTGGTGCGGGTCGAGGACGGCGCGGTGCTGGCCACGGGCAAGATGGCCCGCGTGCTGATCGGCCCCGACGGCAAGGCCCTGCCCATGCCCGAGCGCCTTCTCGCTGCGGCCGAACAGCGGGTGGAGCGCATCGTGGTGAGCGAGCGGGCCGACCCGCTCCTCGGCGCGCTGCCGCGCGGCGCCCGCGAGTGCACGCAGGAGTTGCGCGTGCGTTACGCGGAGACCGATGCGCAGGGCGTGGCCTACTTCGGCAGCTACTTCGCGTGGTTCGAGGCGGGCCGCGCCGAACTGACCCGCGCCGTGGGCCTGCCCTACAGCGTCCTCGAGCGCCAGGGCGTGCTGCTGCCCGTGGCCGAGGCGTTCTGCCGCTACCTCAGCCCCTTGCGCCCCCGCGAGGTGTTCCGCCTGAGCACAGCCGTGCCCGCGCTCGGCCGCGTGAAGATGACCTTCGTCAACCGCCTCACGTCGCCCGACGGCCGGCGCGAGGTCGCCGCCGGCTACACCGTGCACGGCTGCACGGGCCGAGACGGCCGTCCGCGCGCCCTGCCGCCCGAGGTGGTCGAGCGCTTCGCCCTCCCGAAGGAGCCTACGCCGTGATCTTGCCGTCCGATGCCTCGCTATGGTGCGCGTGCCTGGGCGCATTCGTGGGCCTGCTCGCCGTCCACGCGCCCGCGGCTGAGCCGGTGATGGTGGACGCCGCCTTCCCCGGCGGCAACGCCATCATCGAGAAGATCGAAGGCGACACCGTCGTGCTGCATCAGGATCTGCGCGACACGGCCGGCCCCTGGTTCTGGTGGCACTTCCGCGTGCAGGGCGCGGCGGGCCGCACCCTCACGTTCCGCTTCACCGATGGCAACGTGCTCGGTGTGCGCGGTCCGGCCCTGAGCTCCGACGGCGGCCAGACGTGGGCCTGGCTCGGCGCGGCAGCGGTCAAGGGCACGAGTTTCACGTATGCATTCCCCGCCGATGCCGCCGAGGTGCGTTTCTGCTTCGCCATGCCCTACTTCGAGGCGAACCTGAAGGCTTTTCTCGCGCGCTGGGAGGGCAACCCCAGCCTCAAGGCCGCGACGCTGTGCACGTCGCGCAAGGGGCGCGACGTCGAGCGGCTCCACGTGGGCAAGCTTGCAGGCGGGCCCGACCACCGCGTCGTCGTGACGGCCCGCCACCACTGCTGCGAGTGCATGGCCAGCTATGCCCTGGAGGGCCTCATCGAGGCCATGCTCGCCGACACCGACGACGGCCGCTGGTTCCGCGAGCACGTCGAGGCGATGCTCGTACCCTTCGCCGACAAGGACGGTGTGGAAGACGGCGACCAGGGCAAGAACCGCAAGCCCCGCGACCACAACCGCGACTACGAGGGCGAGGGCGTCTATCCCGAGACACGCGCCATCCGCGACTTCGTGCCCAAGTGGGCCCACGGGCGGCTCAGGGTCGCCCTCGACCTGCACTGCCCGCACATCCGCGGCCCGCACAACGAGGTCATCTACATCGTCGGCTCCGAGGCGCCCGCGATATGGGAGCAGCAGTGCGCCTTCGGCAAGCTGCTCGAGGCCGTCCGCACCGGCCCCCTGCCCTACCGAGCGAGCGACAACCTGCCCTTCGGCCAAGCGTGGAACACGGGCAGAAACTACGGCGGCGGCAAGAGCTTCAGCCGGTGGGCGGGCGAGCAGCCGGGCGTGCGTCTTGCGGCCAGCTTCGAGATTCCCTACGCCAACGCCGGCGGGCAGGCCGTCACCGCCGACACCGCCCGCGCCTTCGGCCGCGACCTCGCCAAGGCCATCCGCCAGTACCTGGAGAAGTAGGAGACCGCTATGGCAACGAAGAAGAAGGTGTTGATTCTGCTCGGCAGCCCGCGCAAGAAGGGCAACAGCGCCCTGCTCGCCGCCGAGGCCGCCCAGGGGGCCAAGGCCGCAGGGGCCGAGGTCGAGACGGTGTACCTCCAGGGCCTCGAGATCGAGGCGTGCACCGGCTGCGACGCGTGCCAGAAGAAGAACGCGAAGGGCTGCGTGATCGCCGACGACATGCGCGCCCTCTACCCGAAGCTCCAGACCGCCGACGCGCTGCTGCTCGCGACCCCCGTCTACTGGTTCACCATGTCGGCGCAGATGAAGCTGTGGCTCGATCGCTGTTACGCGCTCATCACGCCCAGCGGCCACGCGTTTGCGGGCAAGAAGATCGGCATCGCCGTCACCTACGGCGCGCCCGACGTCTTCAGTTCCGGCGCCGTGAACGTCTTGCGGACGTTCCAGGACGCCTTCAATTTCATCGGGGCGAAGATCGTGGGGATGGTCTACGGCACGGCCTGGAAGCCGGGCGACGTGAAGAAGAACCGCGCGCTGCTCAAGGAGGCGCGCGAGCTGGGCAAGTCGCTCGCAACCTAGGGTCCGTGGGGAAACCCACGCGCGCTGCCGGCGTCAGCGGAGCGAAGGTCGGAGCGCGCCGCAAGCGGGCGTGGTGTGGCCCAGCCGGCGCCGAAGTAGCGATGCGCCCTGCTGAGTGAAGCGGCCGCTGCGATCCGCTGTCCTGCCGCTCCGCCCGCCCGAGGGCGATGCAGGCGGGCGCCCCGCCTCTCCCGACGTCCTCCTTGCATGCGCTCGCCCGACGGCATATAGTGGGCGTCCGTAGTCTTCGCCGCCTGCACCATCCCTCCGGAGGACTCGCCCATGAAGAGCATCCTTGCGCCCCTTTCCCTCGCGATTCTCGGCTTGGCCGCGGCGTGTTGGGCCGGCGAGGGGGTTCAGGTGAAGCCGGCGGGGGCCGAGGTGACGGTTGCCCGCGGGCCGCTCACGCTGGTGTTCGATGCCGGCGGCAACGGCTTTGTGGCGGGAGCGCAGTGGGCCAACGCGGTGGCGTGCGTGCCTTCGCCTGCCGGCGGGCTATTCGCCTCAATCGCCGTGCCGGCCGGGGAGACCCCGCCGCTCCAGCCGATCCGCGGCAAAGAGATCCGCGGGACGGTGAAAGTGGCACGGGTGGCCGGCAAACAGGCGGGCGGAGCAGGCGAGGTGGAGATTGCCGGAACGGTGGCCTTCGAGGGGCTCGGCGAGGCGCCGTTCACGGTTCGCATCGCGGTGCCCGAAAGCGGCCCGGCGATGGCCGTCTCGGCCGAACTGGCCCTGCCCGAGAAGGCGAAGGGCGGCTGGCTCACCTCGTTCGGCCTGGCGCTGCCCCTCTCGCTCACGTTCCACCCCAACTCCGACGGCAAATCGCCGGTGGACCGGAAGACGGTGGCTGTTGCCATCCTGCCCCGTGTCGGCGTCGAGATTCCGGAGGTCCGTTGGCTCGTGGCCGAGCAGAACGACAAGAGCGTGTGGGGCCACATGCTCTGGCAGCTTGCCGGCATCCGCCAGGCCACGCCCGCCTCGTGCCAGGTGTGGGAGGCCTGGAGCAAGGTGAACCCGCCCTTCGTCCTCCAGCACGGCGGCGTCCACCCCGGCTGGATGGCCGTGGCCGATGGCCGCCTGGCCATTGCCGCCGGCATGCCCGGCATCGAGAAGGCGGCCCCGAAGGAAATCTACCTCGACAGCCAGGCCAAGGCCCTCTACCTCTGCTTCCAGTCCCCCTACTGTCGCCCGCTCGATCTGAGTTCGGCCCCTGCCACGCTCGCCGCCGGTCCCGCGTATATCTGGATCGAGCCGTCGGAAGAGGAGACGCGCAACGCCCAGGCCTACCGCGACGCCAAGAAGCGCCCTGCGCTGGCCGCCATCGGCGAGGCCCTGGCCAAGCTGCCGCCCACCCAGGCGAACTTCGGCGCGATGAAGGTCGCCGACCGCGTGGGCCGCTCCGAGCCGATCGAGGTGCCTGACGACCCCGCCTTCGCTTCGCACGACCCCGGCCCCCCCGACGAGGTGACTCTTTGGGTGGATGAGCCGAACGGAGCGAACCACGATGCCCTCCCTGTCACCCGCGGCATCCCGCTGCGGCGCGGCGCGCTCAAGGACGCCGCAAAGGTGGCTCTCCTCGACGAGAGGAGCCAGCCCATCCCCTGTGTGGCCAAGCCGACCGCCTTCTGGCCCGACGGCAGCCTCAAGTGGCTGGCCCTCGACTTCCAGCCGCGCCTCGAGGCGCGCAAGGTGGCGAAGCTCAAGCTCGTTCTCGGCGGCAGGGCACAGCCGGCGCCCATCTCGAACCCGCTCAAGGTCACCGAGGCCCCCGCCAGCGTGAGCGTAGACACGGGCAGGCTGCGGTTCGCCGCCGCCAACGCAGGCGGCAAGCTGGCATTGACAATCGGCCTGGACCTCAATGGCGATGGGAAGGTGACCGACGACGAGACGATCGTCAAGCCCGGGCCGGACATCTTCGGCTGCGCCTTCAGCCACATCCAGGACACCGAGACCTACCGCTCGCGCACCTGGTGCGACCCGGGCGAGGCCGACCCCGGCGTGGCCGAGGTCACGGAGCTGAAGGTCGAGGAGCAGTCGCCGCTGCGGGCCGTGGTGCTCGTGCGGGCGAACCTCAAGCACCAGCTCCTGGCCTCGACGATTGACCCCAAGCACCGCCCCCAGGTCGGCACGCCCGTGAGCCTGCGGTTCCACCTCTATGCGGGCTCGGCGACGGTGCGGCTCCAGCATACCTTCATGTTCGCGGGCGACGTGACGCGCGACTTCCTCCGCCAGCTCGGCGTCCGCCTGCCTCTCCCCGCCGAGCCGCGGCAAACGGTCACGGCCTCCGTGGATCGCCGCAAAGGGCTCGAGTGGCCGCGCGAGGGCGAGAGCGGGGTTCTCCAGGAGGGCGCGGACTCGGCGCTGCTCTGGCAGGCGGCCGGCCCGAAGGTGAGAGAACTGGAACGCGGGTGCGAGGCGACAGGCTGGCTCGACGTTACCGGAACACGGTGGGGCGTGGCAGTGGGCTTGCGTCGCATGCGCGAAATGTGGCCCCAGGAGATTCACGTGGACAAGGAGGGGGTGTGGACCCACTTCTACTCGCCCCACGTGCCGCCGATGGACGTGCGGCGCTACAGCTTCCACTACGGCGACGGCGAATCGTCCTCGACCGGCTGGGGGACGGCCTTCGGCGCGCTGCGCACACATGAGGCCGTGTGGGCATTCCACGCCGCGGGGCCGGGGCCTCAGCAGGACGGCCTGTCGCGGGCCGGCGCCGTGCTACGGCCGCCGCTGGCGCGCGTAAGCCCCCGCTACGTGGCCGACACCCTGGCCGTGGGCCACGTGGCCGAGCACGGGGCCGCGACGAACGATGCCCACTATGACAATGTGCTCTACCACCTGCCCCGCATGCACCGCCACAACCGCGACTACTGGCGCTGGTTCGGCTTCTGGGACTTCGGCGACGAGATCCAGGTCTACGACGCCTATCGCCACCGCTGGGCCGTGGACGACGGGCGCTACGGCTGGTACAACAACGAGCCGGTCCGCGACCTCAACCACCATCTCGCCTACCTGATGACCGGCAGCCGCCGCATCTGGGAGGCCGCCGAGGCCATGAGCTACCACGTCTTCGAGGTGGACGTCCGCCACGCCAACCCGCAGCCGTTCATGAGCCCCAACGGCAAGCTCGGCGAACAGAAGTACCGCAACTCCACGACGAGCGGGATTGACCTGTGCGGCGGCCGGCACAACTGCCAGCACTGGTCCGACGGCTACTGGGGCCAGCGGCTCGGCTCCCCGCCGGGCTTCCGCCTCGCCTACTACCAGACCGCCGATCCCGTGCTCCGCGAGTACATGGAGCGAATCGTCGCCGCCGCGATGAAGACCAGGCGCAGCCAGTACATGGCCGCCGACGGCGACGAGGCGGTGCTCTGGGCCATGATCATGGGCCACGAGATGACCCTTGACCCCAAGTACCTCGACCGCATCAACGGCTACGTCAACCTCCAGATCGCGTTCGCCAAGGAGCACAACGGCTACCCGGCGGCGAAGGCGAACTGGGACTGGGCGACGAACACCGCGGGCGCCCCGCCCGAGGACCCGAACACCGGGCTGTGGATCTGGTCGTTCGGCGGCTCCATCGCCTTCATCGAGATCGCCGACCTCTACCAGAATCGCGCGTTGGACAAGATGATCAACGAGTGGACCCTCGCCCTCGAGGGCTTCGGCCCCGACGCCAAGCGCCGCGAGGACTGGTCGAACCACATGGCCGCCTGCCCGCTGCTCGCCCACTACTACCGCACCACGGGCGATAAGCGGGCGCTCGAGTGGCTCGCCAAGCGGGCCAAGGGCTTCCACGGCAACATCCCCAAGGACGCCCCCACCACCGACCTCCCGGCCGACGCAATGGAGACCACCTTCCCCGCCTACACGCCCCACGACGGCTACGGCTGGGTGTACACCACGACCACGTTCTGGTACGTCGGCATCCCCGCGTGGCAGGGGGCGCTCCGGGTGCAGGCGGCGAAGTAAAGAAGATGGCATAGTACGCATCATGGCTCAAAACCCTTTACTTGACCTGAATACCTTTACTAGCTATAATGCGCATGCCACAGGATCAAAGGAGGCCTGCTATGCCTGTTGCCAAGGTATCGTCGAAGGGGCAGGTCACGTTGCCCGCTGAGTGCCGACGGGCGACCGGGATCAAGCTGAAGTCGCGGGTGTTCATCGAGGCTGTTGAGGGGGGCATCCGCATCACGCCGGCCCCAGGCATCCTCAGCCTGCGGGGGTTCCTGGGGAAGGGCGGCTCCCCTGAAGAGGAGGAGACGGCCATGCAGAAAGCCGTAGCCAGGCACGTATTGGGGAAGGAATGAAGAGGGTCTTCGTCGACTCGAACATCTTCCTCCGCCTGTTCACCCATGGGGACCCCTCCCAGCACGAGAGGTCCGCCAGCCTGTTCGCAGACGCCGAGAGGGGGGATGTCACGCTCGTGTGCGGTCCTCCTGTGTTGTTCGAGGTTGCCTGGACCCTGCGGAGCTTCTACAGACTCTCACGGGAAGAGCTCTTGGACGTGGTTGCGCGGGTGCTCGCGACCCCGGGGCTGGAGCTGACGGACCGCCCCCAGGTCGAGGACGCCCTGCGGCGAGCCCGCGCGGCGCGGCAGGAGTTCGCCGACGCCTACATTGCTGCGAGCCTCGATGCCAGTGGCTGTGGGAGCCTGGCCACGTTCAGCCGAGAGCACTTCGCTAAGCTCGGGGTCGCGCTGCACAGCTTCTGAGCGGAGCAGAGACCACGCGGAGAGCGCCAATGGCGACCGACGAGGGTGGCACGGATGACGGGGCGTCAGCGGCTGCCCCGCGCTGGGGGCGGGCCCTCCTCGTCGGCACGCTCATGGCCGTGGGGGTGAACCTCTACGTCTTCGCGTCGGACTACGTGATCGTGTCGTCGCGGCTGACGTTCGCCTACCTGCCCGAGGGGGCGTTGATCCCGTTCGCCCTGTTCATGATGCTCGTGGTGCCGCTGGTGCGGCTTGCGGCGCCGAAGGCGTTCTGCCGCGAGGAGTTGATCGTCATCTTCGTGATGACCTTCGTGGGCGCCATGTTCCCCACGCTCTCGATGGTGGGCTTCATCCCCTCGATCCTGGCGACGCCCTACTACTTCGCCACGCCGGAGAACGACTGGCTCACGCTCCTGGTGCCGCACCTGCCCAAGTGGGCGTTTCCGCCCGACGAGGGGGGCGCGATGGGCTGGTTCTTCCAGGGCATGCCGGCCGGCGCCGCGTTCCCCTGGCGGGTGTGGGCGCTGCCGCTGCTGTGGTGGACCGTGCCGCTCGCGGGGCTGGCCACGGCCAGCTTCTGCGGCACCGTGCTGCTGCGGCGGCAGTGGGTGGACCGCGAGCGCCTGGCGTTCCCGCTCGCCCGCGTGCCGCTCGACCTGATCGAGCCGGGCCGCGGGCGGCTGCCGGCGTTCCTGTGCAGCAAGATGTTCTGGATCGGGGCCGGCATTCCGCTGTTCGCCACGGCGTGGAACCTCATCAACTTCTTCGATGAGACCTTTCCCACGCTGCCCATCTTCCACGGCGAGCACTTCATCACGATCGGCCCCGGCTTCCCCGTGTTGCGCACCAAGGTGAACCTGCTGGTGATGGGCTTCGCGTTCCTCACGCCGCTCGAGGTGCTCTTCAGCGTGTGGTTCTTCCACGCCGTGGCGATGATCGAGGTGGGCGTGATGAGCCGCCTGGGCGTGGCCATGCCCTGGGGCATCTGGGAGGGCCTGTCGCCCATGACCGCGTGGCAGGACCAGGGCGCGTTCCTGGCCTTCGTGGCCATCAGCCTCTGGATGGCGCGCCGCCACCTGGCCGACGTGGCCCGCAAGGCCTGGAACCCGCGCTGGGACGGCGTGGACGACTCGCGGGAGCCGCTGCGCTATCGCACGGCGGTGCTGGGCCTGCTGGCGGGCGTGGTGCTGGTGGCCGCGTGGCTGCACCGGCTGGGCATGGGGTGGGGCACGCTGTGCGTCTACGGGCTCGGTTTCCTCGCCGTCTACGTGGGGATCAGCAAGATCGTGGCGCAGTGCGGGCTGCCCTACGTGCGCGGGCCGGTGCCGCCGCAGACGTTCGCCGCCTACACGCTCGGCTCCGAGGCGATTGGCCCGGCCGGCCTCATCGCCATCGCCTCCACGTTCGCCATCTGGTGCGACAACAAGCCGATCCTGGCGACCACGATGACCCACACCCACTACGTGGCCGGCCAACTCGGCCGCCGCGCGCGCGTGCTGCCCTGGGCCGCGGCGCTGGCCGCGGCGGTCGCCTTCCCGCTCGCGCTCGGCCTGACCCTCTACCTCTGCTACACGCGGGGCGGGGTGACGACGAACTGCTGGGAGATTCGCGGCGGGAACATCTGGTTCTTCGACACCTTCGTGCGGCACATCCGCAACCCGCAGGGCACCGACTGGGCTCGGATGTCGTACATGGGCGTCGGCGCGACAGGGATGTTCCTGCTGACGTTCCTCAAGTACCGCTTCGTGTGGTGGCCGCTGCATCCGATCGGCTTCGCCATCGGGGCCAACGAGGTGATCTCGTATTGCGCCTTCAGCCTCTTCCTCACCTGGCTCATCAAAGCCATTCTGCTCAGGACGGGCGGCATCCAGGCATTTCGGAAGGCCCGCCCCTTCTTCCTGGGCCTGCTGCTGGGCTACGCGGTGGGCGTCGGGCTGGGCTTTGTGGTGGATGTCCTCTGGTTCCCTGGCCAGGGGCACATGATCCACCACTGGTGAAGGGGCGGGCCGAGTAGGGCCGCTGGTCCCGGCCGCCCCCGCCACGGAGGCATCCCGGCCCTGCCCGATCCTCGCCTGCATCACACCAGTGAGAGCGGAAGCGGCGCAGATGCCAGGAAGGGCCACGGAAGGCCCGGATCGCCTACGCGCCATACTTGCCCAACCGAGAGGGGGAGAGAATTGAGCAAGTATGGGTGGAAAGGCCATAAAGCCGCCCGGATCGCCAAAGCGCCATACTTGCTCAACTGAGGGAGAGAGGAAATTGAGCAAGTATGGGCGGGAAGGCCGTAGAGGCGTCCGGATCGCCAAAGCGCCATACTTGCTCATCGCTCGGCGGCGGGGGAGTTGAGCGGGTATGGCGGCGCCGTGTCTGGTTTCCAAGACTCTGGCGACGGGTGGGGGCGGAGGCGCCAGGCCTGGCGGTGTTGCTCGGGGGCGTTCGTTCTTGACAGGCTGTACTTTGCAGGCTATAGTGCGGGAGTCGGGAGGCGGCCGGATGCAGGGGGCGCACCGTGAGAGAATGGCGACTGGATGAACTCACCTACAAGCAGGTGAAGGGGCGGCGGTTCGAGGTGGCGGTGCTGCCCATCGGGGCGACCGAGCCGCATAACCTGCACATCCCCTACGGCTCCGACGCCTTCCACGGCGAGAGGATCGCCGACCTGTGCTGCGAGGCGGCGCTCCGACTCGGCGCCAAGGTGGTGCTCCTGCCCACCATCCCCTACGGGGTGGATTCCAACCAGATGGGCTTTCCGATGGCGATCCATGTGGGGCAGCCCGCGCTCGACGCGGTGGTCGCGGAGATCGTCCGCTCGGTCGAGCACCACGGCGTCCGCAAGTTCGTGATCTTCAACAGCCACGGGGGCAATGACTTCAAGCCGCTGCTGCGCGAGTTGCACGGGAAGACCGAGGTCTTCCTCGCGCTCATAGACTGGTGGAAGGTGGGCGCCGACCAGGTGAGGGCGATCTTCGAGAAGCCGGGCGACCACGCCGACGAGATGGAGACGAGCGTGGGGCTGGCCCTCTTCGGCGAGCTCGTCCACCTGGCCGATGCCGACGAGGGCGCTGTGCGCGAGACGCGCTTCGAGGCGATCAACAAGGGCTGGGTGCAGATCACCCGCCCCTGGCACCTGCTGACGACGAACAGCGGCGTGGGCGACCCCCGGGCGGCCACGGCCGACAAGGGGCGGCGTTATGTCGCGCTCGTGGTCGAACGCGTCGCCCGATTCCTCAAAGAGCTGTCCGACGCCAAGATGGATGCCCAGTTCCCCTACTGACAAGGAGCCCCTGCCGATGCCCGTGAACCCCGAGTATCGCAAGCGCCTGATGGAGCTGATCCAGCGGGTGGGCGTGCGCCACGGCGAGGTGAAGCTGTCGAAGGGCGGCACCAGCAGTTACTACATAGATTGCCGCATGGTCACCACGCACCCCGAAGGGGCGTTCCTGATCGGCGAGATCATCCTGGCCATGCTCGAGGGCGAGGCGGTGGACGCCGTGGGCGGCCCCACGCTGGGCGCCGACCCGATCGTGGGGGCCGTGTGCTACGCGAGCTACTGCCACAACCGGCCGCTGCCGGGCTTCCTCGTGCGCAAGGCGACGAAGGAACACGGGCTCCAGAAAATGATCGAGGGGCATCTGAACCCTGGGGCGAAGGTGGCGGTGGTGGAGGATGTGTTCACCACCGGCGGCTCGGTGCTCGAGGCGATCCGGGAAGTGGAGCGGGCGGGCGGCGCCGTGGTGCGCGTGCTCGGCATTGTGGACCGCCTTCAGGGCGCGCGCGAGCGGTTCGAGGCCGCCGGCTACCGCTTCACGCCCATCTTCACTAAGGCCGACCTGGGCCTCGAGTAGACGCCAGGAGCCGCGTGGATGAGGTGGGTGACGCGCGAGGAAATGCGCGAGCTGGACCGGCGGGCCATCGAGGAGTACGGCATCCCGGCCCTCGTGCTCATGGAGAACGCCGGGCGCGGCGCCGCCGTCGAGGCGGCCCGGCTCTACCGCGAGCGCGGCCTGAGAGGCCCCGTGCTCATCTTCTGCGGCGCGGGCAACAACGGCGGCGACGGCTTCGTGATCGCCCGCCACATGTCCAACGCGGGATTCGACATCCGGGTCTTCTGCTGCTTCGATCGCGCCAGGGCCGACCGCGCGCGCGAGGCAGGAATCAACCTGGCGATCTGCGAACGGATGGGCCTGCCCATCCGCGATGTGTTCACTCCGGAGGCCCTGGAGGGGCTGCGCGCCGAGCTGGCGGACGGCGCGCTGCTCGTGGACGCGGTGTTCGGCGTCGGCCTGTCGAAGCCGCCGCGGGAGCCTCAGTTCAGCCTGCTGCGCCTGCTGGGCCAGGCGCGCCTCGCGACTCTCGCGGTGGACGTGCCCTCGGGGCTCGACGCGAACACGGGGGAGCCATTGGGCATCGTGCTGCGAGCCGACGTGACGGCCACCATGGCCTGCCCCAAGGTGGGCATGCGAGGGCCGGGCGCTGCCTGGGTGGGGCGACTGGCCGTGGTGGATATCGGGATGCCTCTCGCCCGCATGGCCGCGCTCTGAGGCGTTTGACCGCGGCCGCACCGGACGCTATAATCAGGGTAGAGGGCGGCCCTGTGTCGGGATGCCCTCGCGTGGCGCCGTGAGGCGCAGGCTGCGGCCTGGAGCGCATAGCCGAAACGGTTCGCGTCCCTGCGGTAGGGCCGCCAGGCCAGAGGACGAGACCGTGAAGGACCTTGGGGCGAACATCCGTCCTGCCGGGCCGCCGCTGCGGACGCGGCTGCGGGAGGAGGTGTGCCGTGCGGAGCGGCACGCTTTGCCGCTTACCCTGGTGCTGTTCAGGGTGGCGCCACGCGGCAACTGCCCCGGCGCGCCCGACGATCTGATCCGCGCGGCCGTGGCGTTGACCCGGGCCGTGGTGCGGCGGAGCGATGTGGTCGGGCCCCTGGATGGCAGCCGATTTGGTGTTGTGGCGAATACGACGGCCGAGGGGGCAGGCTGCATGGCGGCGGCTCTGGCACGCCACCTGGAGGCCTTCGAGTTCGGGGGCCCGGGCGGCCCGGTGACGCTCGAGGTGAGCTACTCCTTGTGCAGCCTCGACGGGGCGAAGACGGCCGATGGGCTGTTCGACGAGGCCCACGCGGGCCTGCCAGAGCCGCGCTAGACTACACCACGGCTTGCCCTCGAGCGCAGTGTGCCCTACAATCGGGGGGAGACGGGCAGCCGGAATCCGCGAGATTGGAGACCTGACCGCATGGCGAACCGCTGGCGCTGTGGGAATTGCGGCTATCGTGTGGAGGCCCAGGCACCGCCCGAGCGATGCCCCGGGTGCCGGGAGGCGTGCGACTTCATTGACGATAATCGCTACGTGCCGGTCGAGGAAGGCGGGCCTGAGGGGGCCGAGCGTGCCGTCAGGCCGCCGCTGGTGGCCGTGGTGCCCGAGGCCTGCACGGGATGCCGCAAGTGCCTCGAGGTGTGCCCCGTCGAGGCCATCGAGATGAGAGGCGAAGTCGCCTGGATTGATCCCACGCGCTGCGACGGCGACGCGATCTGCATCGCGGCCTGCCCCGAGGGGGCCATCGTGGTCCCCAAGTGAGGGCGGATTGGCGATACACATGACAGCGGGCGAGCACCTCGGTGCTCGCCCGCTCTGCTGTACCCGCTTGGCCCGAAGCCCAGGCCGCGTCTACTCGTACTGCTCGAACTCCTCCTGGCCGTGCCACCGGATGCTGCCGGGAGCAGGAACCCTCTCGCCCTTCACATCCACCTTGTGGAACGGCGGCGGCACGCGCACCCCGCTCGCGCCGAACAGGCTCAGGAAGAAGTCCACGGCCTCGGCCGGGTTGATCTCCGCCTCGATGCCTGGCAGGAACGGCAGGGCGAAGCTGGCGCCGATGGTGTGCCACGGGCGATTGGCGTCATAGAACTCGCGGTAGGTGGCGGTGGCCTTCAGGTCGTCTACGCGGCCGAAGAAGCGGTTGGTCTTCTGCGCGTCTTCGGTGATGCCGGCGGGCGAGGTCTTGCGGCCGATCCAGGCCCAGTAGAAGACCGAGATGCCGACCTCGGTGCGCCCTTCGCCGTAGATGCCGGCGCTGGGGCCTTCGAAGCCGACCTTGGTGCCCGAGAAGCGCCCGAAGCCGATCTGCGCCAGCCGCGTGGCGCGCACGTTCACCAGCACCGACAGGTCGTCGCTGAGGGACAGCTTGAGGTTGAAGATGTCGAGGAAGTCCTTGCCACGGTTGACGAGATACCGCGTGACGGGACAGGTGCGGGGCGCCGGCGCGACGACCCCCGGGGCGGGCTGCGCAGGAGTCGCCGCCGCGGCCTCTGCCGCAACCACGGCCGTTCCCGAGACCAACAGACACCCGACGAGCGTCACCGCAAGGACCTGCCTGCGCATCGCATTCCCCTTTGCCAGGTTGCAACAGGTGACCCGACACATTCCGCCCGATGGCGGTCATTATACGCGCGCCGCGGCGCCTGTCAAGCGAAAACAGAGCGCAAACCCGCCAGGGGCGTGAAGATAGGCACAAGCCCTCAGAAGGCGTCCCGGAAGAGCTCGATGCTCCAGCCTGCGCCTTCCGGCCTGCGGGTGAGGGCGACGACGTCGAAGCGGCAGGGCATCTCGGTGAGGGCCTGCCGATCGAGGAAGTACTGTGCGATGCGGCGGAGCCTGGCCTGCTTGCGACGGTCCACGGCGGCCTCGGGCGGGCCGAACTCGTCGGACACGCGGCTCTTGACCTCGACGAAGACGACCATCGCCTCGTCGAGCGCGATGAGGTCAATCTCGCCGAAGGGCGTGGCGAAGTTGCGGCGGAGGATCCGATAGCCCTGGCGCCGCAGGAAGTCGGCGGCGGCATCCTCCGCGGCGCGCGGGTCGGCTCGCGGCGTCATTCGGCCTTCGCCGCCTGCCGGTCGCGCAGGCGCGTTTGCTTGCCCACGCGCTGGCGCAGGTAGTAGAGCTTGGCCCGCCGCACCCGCTCCGGCTGCTTGACGACTTCCACGCGCTGGAGCTTGGGCGAGTGCAGGGGGAAGGTGCGCTCGACCCCCTCGCCCTGGACGATGCGGCGCACGGTGAACATCTCGCGCAGCCCGGAGCCCTTGCGCGCGATGACGATGCCGTTGAAGACCTGCACCCGCTCCTTTTCGCCCTCGACGACTCGGACGTGGACGTTGACGGTGTCGCCCACGGCGAAGGCGGGGATCTCCTCGCGAAGCTGCCTGCGCTCGGTTTCGACGATGGCTTTGCTCATGGACGGCGTCCTTTCTGCTCGGTGGCTGGTGACGCGCCGGCCCCGGCCAGATCGGGGCGGCGGCGGAGAGTCCGCTCGCGCGCGCGCTCGGCGCGCCACTGGCGGACGCGTTCGTGGTGGCCCGACAGGAGCACGTCGGGCACGGCCATCCCGCGGAAGACGGGCGGCCGGGTGTATTGCGGGTAATCGAGCGAGCCGCCCTCGAAGGATTCGAGGAGGGCCGACTCGGGGTCGCCCAGAGCGCCGGGGAGGAGGCGGACGACGGCCTCGAGGATCACCATGGCCGCGGCCTCGCCGCCGGCGAGCACGTAGTCGCCGATGGAGATTTCCTCGGCGCCGAGGCCCTGGTGGATGCGCTCGTCGAAGCCCTCGTAGCGGCCGCACACGAGCATCAGGCGCGGCTCGGCCGCGAGCTCGCGCGCCACGGCCTGGGTGAAGGTGCGGCCCTGGGGGCTGAGGAGGAGCTTGCGGGCCGGCGGCTGCGCGGCGGCGTCGGCAGCCTCCGCCGCGGCGAAGACCGGGCCCGGCATCATCACCATGCCCGGGCCGCCGCCGTACGGGCGATCGTCCACCTTGCGGTGCTTGTCCTCGGCGAAGTCCCGAATGTCCCACAGGCGCACCTCGACCAGGCCGTTCTCGCGCGCGAGGCGCAGGATGCTCTCGTCGAGGAAGCCCCGGAACATGCCCGGGAAGAGGGTGAGCACGTCAATCCGCATGGCTCCACCTGTCGTCGCGGCCTGCCGGCGTCCCGCGTCGGCCCGGCGGGCGCGAGGGCCTCGCCGAGGCGCACGGGCCGTGGCCGGCGGGGCCGGGCTAGGCGTAGATGCCGTTCTTCTTCAGAATGGCGGCCACGGCGGCCGTGGGCTGCGCGCCCTTGTCCAGCCAGGCGACGATGCGCTCGCGGTTGAGCGTCACCTTCTTGCTGTTGTCGGGCTCGAGCGGGTCGTAGCGGCCCAGGTCCTCGTCGAGCGCGCGGCCGTCGCGCGGCGAGCGCGCGTCAAAGGCGGCGATGCGGTAGTAGGGCCGGTTCTTGCGCCCGAGTCGCTTCAGTCTGAGTCTCACCACAGTTGGCTGGCCTCCTAGTGGGTGCCGGGGTTAGCCGCCGAAGCCGAGCATGCCACGGCCGCGGCGGCGCATCTGCTTCATCATCTTCTGCATCTGGCGGAACTGCTTGAGCAGCCCGTTCACGTCGTGCGGCTGGGTGCCGGAGCCGGCCGCGATGCGGCGGCGCCGGCTGTGGTCAATCACGTCGGGGTGCGCGCGCTCCTGCGGCGTCATCGAGTAGATGATCGCCTGGATCTGGTCGAAGTCCTTCTCGTCCACCTCCTCCATGCCGCCCAGCTTGTCGCCGAAGGGCAGCATCTTGAGCAGGCTCTTGATGGGGCCCATCTTGCGCACCTGCTCGAGCTGGCGCACGAAGTCCTCGAGGGTGAAGCTGGCGTCGCGCAGCTTCTTCTGGAAGTCGATCGCCTGGTCACGGTCAATGGTCTCCTGGGCCTTCTCGACCAGGGTGCGCACGTCGCCCATGCCCAGGATGCGGTCGGCCATGCGCTCGGGGCGGAATTCCTCGAGGGCGTCGAGCTTCTCGCCGAGGCCGACGAACTTGATCGGCTTGCCGGTGATGGCCTTGACGCTCAGGGCCGCGCCGCCCCGCGCGTCGCCGTCCAGCATGGTGAGGATGATGCCGTCCAGCTCGAGCTGGCGGTTGAACTCGGCGGCGCTGGTCACGGCGTCCTGGCCCGTCTGCGCGTTGCACACGAGCAGGATCTGGTCGGGCTCGACCCGCTCGGCGATCTCGCGCACCTCGGCCATCATGGCGTGGTCCACGTGCAGGCGGCCGGCGGTGTCGAGGATGACGGTGTTGAGGTTGTTCTCTTCGGCGTAGCGGAGGCTCTTCTTGCACACGCGCGGCGGCGAGGCGGTGCGGTCGGTGAACACGGGGATGCCGGCCTGGGCGCCCACCTGTTCGAGCTGGTCCACGGCGGCGGGGCGCTGGAGGTCGGCCGCCACGAGCAGCGGTTTGCGCCCCTTCTTGCGCAGGTAGAGGGCCAGCTTGCCGGCCGTGGTGGTCTTGCCGTGGCCCTGGAGGCCGCAGAGCATGATCACGGTCGGCCGGTTGTCGTTCGTGGGGATCGTGGGGTCCACCGGGCCCATGAGCTGCGTGAGCTCGTCGTAGACGATCTTGACGATCTGCTGGCCGGGCGTGACCGAGCGGATGACCTCCTGGCCCACGGCCCGCTGCTGCACGCGCTCGATGAAGTCGCGCGCAACCTTGTAGTTGACGTCGGCCTCGAGGAGCGCGGCGCGCACCTCGCGCAGGCCCTCGGCGATGTTCTTCTCGTTGAGCTGGCCGCGCGAGGTGAAGGCGCGCAGGGCCGTCTTCAGGCGCTCGGTGAGGGATTCAAACATCGCCGCCCCCCGCCGCGCCCTTGGGCTTGTTGGGAGCCTCCTCGCCGTCGTCGTCGCGGTAGATCTCGGCGCCAAGGGCCTGGAGGCGCTCCTCGATCCGCTCGTAGCCGCGGTCGAGGTGGTAGATGCGCCGCACCTTGGTCTCGCCCTTGGCCACCAGGCCGGCCAGCACCAGGCAGGCGCCCGCCCGCAGGTCCGAGGCCATCACCTCGGCGCCCGACAGCCGGCGGCCGCCGTTGACGATCACCGCCGGGCCCTCCTTGCGCAGGTCGGCGCCCATGCGTTGCAGCTCGGCCACGTGCATGAAGCGGTCGGGGTAGATTTTCTCGGTCACCACGCTGATGCCGTTGGCCAGGCACAGCAGGGCCATGAGCTGGGCCTGCACGTCGGTCGGCACGCCGGGATAGGGCAGCGTCGTCACATCCACCGGCTTGAGCACCTTCGGGCCCACCACACGGCAGGCGCTGTCGTAGGCCGTGACCTTGACGCCCGCCTTGCGCAGGATGTCAATGACGGCGCCGAGGTGTTCGGTGCGGACGTTCTCGACGGTGACATCGCCGCGCGTCATGGCGGCGGCGATCATGAAGGTGGCGGCCTCGATGCGGTCGGGGATCACCTTGTGGCGGGCGCCGTGGAGGCGGCGCACGCCGCGGATGCGGATGACGGGCGAGCCGGCGCCCTCGATGGCCGCGCCCATCTTGTTGAGGAACTCGGCCAGGTCCACCACCTCGGGCTCGCACGCGGCGCCCTCGATGGTGGTGAGCCCGCGGGCCAGCGTGGCGGTCATCATCGTGTTGTCGGTGCCTAGCACGGTGGAGCCGAACGGCCCGCCGAGGAACACGCTGGCGCCGTGCAGCCTGGCGCCCTCGGCGACCACGTAGCCGCGCTGGATGCGGGTGCGGGCGCCCAGGGCCTCGATGCCCTTGCGGTGCAGGTCAATGGGCCGCACGCCGATCACACAGCCGCCCGGCAGCGACACGCGCACCTTGTGCCGCCGGGCCAGCAGCGGCCCGAGCACGCAGATCGAGGCGCGCATCTGGCACACGAGCCGGTAGGGGGCCAGCACCGGGGTCTCGTCCACCACCTCGAGGCGCAGCGTGCCGTTCTTCGCCCGCTCGCCCTTCACGCCCAGCACCTGGAGCACCTGGAGCAGGGTGCGCACGTCGCGCACGTCGGGCGCGCCCTCGATCACCGACGGCCCCTCGGCCAGCAGCGTGGCCGCCATGATGGGCAGAACGGAGTTCTTCGCCCCGTTCACCCGCACGGTGCCCTTCAGCCTCGCACCACCTTGCACGACCAGCCTGTCCACAGCCGCCTGTCCTCTCTCGCGGAGCCACGAGGCCCTGCGCGGCGCCGCCAGCCCCGGGGCGCTGGCCGGCCGCGGCGAACACGGGGCACGGGGAATCGGCCCACCCTCGCTCCGCAGCTCAACCCGGTTTCCTCATCGAGGCGATGCGGGGGATGCCCGCATAGTCGGGCGCCACCTGCACGGCCTCGTACAGTCCCGCATCCGCCGCCAGCCGCGCCACGCTCTGCGCCTGGCCGGCGCCGATCTCCACGACGAGCCACCCGCCCGGCCGCAGCCACGCCGCCGCCCCGGCCACGATCGCCCGCAAGGCGTCCAGGCCGTCGGCGCCGCCGTCGAGCGCCAGGCGCGGCTCGTGGTCGCGCACCTCGGGCATCGCCGCCGCGAGGTCGCCGGCCGCCACATAGGGCGGGTTGCTCAGCACGGCATCGAAGAGCGTGCCCGGCGCGAGCGCGGCGAACCACTCGCCCAGGCGGAACTCGATGGCGCCGGCCAGCCCGTGCCGCTCGGCGTTGGCCCGGGCGACGGCGAGGGCCTCGGCCGAGGCGTCGGTGGCCACCACGCGGGCGAGCGGCCTGTGGGCCGCCACCGCGATGGCGATGGCCCCGCTGCCCGTGCCCAGGTCGGCCACCGTCGCGGCGGCGTCCTTCGCCAACACCGCGAGCGCCCGCTCCACGAGCAGCTCGGTCTCGGGGCGCGGGATCAGCACCGCGGGCGTCACGGCGAGCGGGATCGAGTAGAACTCGCACGTGCCCGTGAGGTACCGCGTCGGCACGCGGCGGCCCCGCTCCTTCACCATCGCGCGGAAGCGGGCCAGCCCCTCGCCGCTCGGCACGTGGTCGTAGTGGGCGTAGAGGTCAATCCGCTTCCAGCCCAGGGCGTGGGCCAGCAGCAGCTCGCTGTCGAGCCGCGCGCTCTCGATGCCCTTGGTTTCAAAGAACCGCGTCGTCCACTGGAGCAGCGCCTGAACCGTCCAGGCCTGGCCTCGTTGCGCCGCGTGGCCGTCCATTCACAGTTCGCCCAGGCGCTGCTGTTTCGCATGCTCCACGAGCGCGTTAACCACGTCGTCGAGATCGCCCAGCATGATGGCATCGAGCTTGTAGAGCGTGAGGCCGATGCGATGATCGCTGAGGCGATTCTCGGGGAAGTTGTAGGTGCGGATGCGCTCGCTGCGGTCGCCCGTGCCCACCTGCGAGCGGCGCAGGTCGCCGCGGGCCTTGGCCTCCTCGTCGCGCTTGCGCTCGTACAGGATCGAGCGGAGCACGCGGAGGGCCTTCGAGCGGTTCTTGTGCTGCGACCGGTCGTCCTGCATCGAGACCACGGTGCCCGTGGGCACGTGGGTCAGGCGCACGGCCGAGCTCACCTTGTTGACGTTCTGGCCGCCGGGGCCGGAGGAGCGGAAGGTGTCCCACTCCAGGTCCTCGGGCCGGATCTCGAGCTCCTCTTCCTCGGCCGCGGGCAGCACGGCGACGGTGACGGTGGACGTGTGGCGGCGGCCGCTGGCCTCGGTGGCCGGCACGCGCTGCACGCGATGCACGCCGCTCTCGTGGCGAAGGTGCTTGTAGACGTCCTGGCCTTCCACCGAGAAGAAGACCTCCTTGAGGCCGCCGAGGTCGGTGGCGTGGCTGTGCAGGAGTTCCGTCTTCCAGCCCTTCCGCTCCGCATACTTCTGGTACATGCGGAAGAGGTCGGCGACGAACAGGGCCGCCTCCTCCCCGCCCGTGCCCGCCCGGATCTCCACGATCACATCGCGGGCCGTGTCGCTGTCGTCGGTCGCGAACAGCTCCTTGAGCTGTTCCTCGGCCCGGGCGATCTCGCGCTCCAGCCCCTGGATCTCGTCCTGGGCCATCTGGCGGAACTCGGGGTCGTTGCCATCGCCGTCCAGCAGCGCCCTGGTGTCCGCATTCCGGGCCTCGAGCTCGCGCAGCACGCGGTACTGGCGCACGAACTTGGTCAGCGAGCCCAACTCCTTGCTCAGCGCGCGCGCCCGGCCTGGGCTGGAGGCCACGTCGGCCGAGGCCAGCAGGCCCTCCAGCTCGGCGTAGCGAGTGCTCATGTGGTCGAGCTTCTTCAGGAGCGCATCTGTAAGCATAGAGAGCTTCTGCTATTACGCCACGGACGAGCCGGCGCCGCTGGCCCCCTGGCCGGCCCGCGGCCCGTGATCGGGTCGGCGGCGCGCCGAATCATTGCGGCTGGGCGGCGCCAGTGCCCGAAGCGGCGGCCTCACCTGACGCCTGCTTGCCCCAGCCATACCGGCGCTGGAACCGTTCGACACGGCCCGCCGTGTCCACGAACTTCTGCTTCCCCGTGTAGAACGGGTGGCAGTTCGAACAGACCTCGACGTTGATGGCCGGGCGGGTCGAGCGGGTCTTGAACGTGTTTCCGCAGCCGCAGGTGACGGTGCATTCGACGTAGTTGGGATGGATGCCTTTCTTCATGGATCTTCCCTGCCTGTTGCGACGGCCTTGTGACTCTGGATCGCCCAAGACCCACTATTATAGCGCCCAGAGCCCGGAAAGCAAGGAAAAACGGCGGCGACTCTGCATTCAGGCGCCTCTTGCGCCGCGCCCAGGATTCCCTACAATAGCAATTGATGAGGCTTCCACCCGGGGACGGGGCGGCTGGTTCCGCTCACATGCGAAAGGAGGCTGAGATGGCGACGTTGGACAACCTGAAGGCGGCCTTTGCGGGCGAGAGCCAGGCGAACCGGTCGTACCTGGCGTTTGCGAAGAAAGCGGAGGCCGACGGCTTCCCGCAGGTGGCGAAGCTCTTCCGCGCGGCCGCCGACGCCGAGACGGTGCACGCCCACGCCCACCTGCGCGTGATGGGCGGCGTCAAGACCACCGTCGAGAACCTCGAGGCGGCCATCGCGGGCGAAGGCCACGAGTTCCGCGAGATGTACCCCCAGTTTGTCGCCGAGGCCCAGAGCGAGGGGAACAACCCGGCGCTCGTGTCGTTCCGCAACGCCATGATGGTCGAAGAGATCCACCACGGGCTCTACGCGAAGGCCCTCGCGGCCGTCAAGGCCGGCAAGGACCTGCCGGCCGCCGCGGTCTTCGTCTGCGGCGTGTGCGGCAACACCGTGAGCGGCCAGGCGCCCGACACCTGCCCCGTCTGTGGCGCCCCCAAGGCGCGCTTCACCGAGACCAAGTGACGCCCCCCAGTGCCGGCGGGACGAGCGGCGTCCCGCCGGCACCCCGCTCGCCAAGAAACTGTCGGCCAGGTGCCGAAGGAGGCCGGATACCCAGGGGCGGTGCGCGCGGGGCGGATGCAAGGCGCGGCGAGGGCCATCCCATAACCCTCTGTGGCCCAATGCCTTACGCTCTCCGGCTATGCTCCCTCTATACTGGCTCATCCCGCAGATGAGCGAGTATGGCCGGAGCCGCGAGAATCGCCAATCTTCGCCCATCTACCCATGCTGTATCACTTCCCCCCCTCACAGGGTTGATACAGCATGAGCAGGCTGCGCCCGCCAGGGGCTCGGCAGAGCCCTCCCCAGGGACCCCCAGGTCCGCGGGGAGAGGGCATGCCCACGCCCCGCACCAGGCCAGTTGAACCAAGGCGGCCAAACCCTGACGAGCCTTAAAAAAGCAGGGCGAGGAATAGGGAAGGCCAAGGGGCGGCTCGTCCCCGTTCGAGCACGCAACGACCCGTGACCTTTCCCTATTCCTCGACCCCATATCTGCACGCGGCCCCAGAGGCCACACCATCGTTCGGCCAGACGTGTCAGGAGGCCCCGTCCCCGTTTCGGGCGCCTCGGCACATACAGCCATGCCTGGCCGCCGGTTCAGTGTGACCCCTTGGACGGGGCCCCGATGCATTCGTCTCCTGCTTCACGTGTCACGCCACGCGGCTCTCGGGCACGTTGTCGAGCCGCACAGCGACCTTGGTCGAAACACCCGGCTCCTGCATCGTGATGCCGTAGAGCACGTCGGCCACCGCCATGGTCTGCTTGGAGTGGGTGATGATGATGAACTGCGACTCCTTGAGGAACTCGCGCAAGAGGCCGACGAAGCGGCCGATGTTGTTGGCGTCGAGCGGCGCATCCACCTCGTCGAGGATGGCGAAGGGGCTGGGCCGCGACTTGAAGATGGCGAGCAGGATGGCGGCGGCCGTGAGGGCCTTCTCGCCGCCCGAGAGGAGGCTGAGGCGGCTCGTCTCCTTGCCGGGCGGCTTCGCGATGATGTCCACCCCCGCCTCCAGCACGTCCACATCGGGCTCGAGCACGATGTCGGCCTTGCCGCCATTGAAGAGCTTGCGGAAGAGAATCTGGAAGTTCTCGCGCACGGCGGCAAAGGTCTGCTCGAAGAGCTGGCGACTCTGGCGGTTGACCTTGCGGATGACCTCCTGGAGCTGGGCCTTGGCCTTCTGGAGGTCCTGCTCCTGGGTGGTGAGGAAGTCGAGGCGCTCCTCGAGCTGTGTCTGCTCCTCGATGGCCAGGAGGTTCACCGTGCCCATGCTGTCGAGCTTGCGGCGCAACTCGTCCATCTCGCCCTGGAGCACGGCCCAATCCACCTCGGGTTCCTGGTAGCCCGCATAGAGGTCGGTGAGCTCCTGGTGGTGCTCGTCGCGGACCTTCTGCGCCAGGTCGGCGGAGCGCAGGTCGCACTCGCTGAGTCGCAGGTGCAGGGTCTGGCACTCCTGCTCGGCAGCGCGAAGCTGCGCGGCGGTGGCCTGAATCTGATCGCGCAGGGCGGCGAGGCGCTCGAGGAGTTCGGCGCGGCGGTTTTCGGCCTCCACGCGGCCCTTCTCGATTTCGTCCTTTCGCCCGGCCAGAGAGCGGATTTCCTCTTCCTTGCCGGCGATCTCGGCGGCCGCCCGCTGGCACCGCTCGGCGAGCACCTGAAGCTCGCCTTCGGCCTGCTGGCGCTTGCCGTCGCCGTCGGCCTGCTCGCGCCGCAGGCGGTCAATGCTGCTGCGCAGGTGCTCGCGTTCGGCGCTCTTCTCGGCGCGCGACACGGCGAGGTCGCCGGCGCGCCGTTCGAGCGCCGACCGCTGCTCGTCGAGCGAGCGGCGCTGGGCCTCCACCTCGCCGAGGCGGGCCTTGTACTCCTCTTCCTCGCGGTCGGCGCCCTGGATGCGTTCGGCGGCTGCCGCCTGTCGGGCCTTGCGCTCGAGGAGCTCTTCGGCCAGGTCGGCCAGTTCGCTCTGGGCGGCCGCATCTTCCTGTTCGAGGGCGTGCACGCGGTCGCCCAGGCGCGAGAGCTGCTCGCGTGCGCCGGCGAGGTCGAGGTTGAGGTCCTTGAGGTTCTGCACGGCCTCCTCGAGCTCGGTGTCGAGGACGGCGGATTCGCTGATGAAGTGCTCGCGCTGCTGGCGGCACTGGGCGAGGCGCTCCTCGATGTCGGCCACCTCGGTGGCCAGCGCCCGCAGCTCGTTCTTGCGCGAGAGCAGGCCGGTGCGGTCGCGCAGGCTGCCGCCCGACACCGGGCCTTCGGGGTCAATCACATCGCCGCCCAGAGTGGCCAGGCGCACGTGATGGGTGCCGTTGTTCCGGGCGATGTCCACCGCCGCATCGAGGTCGCGCACGATGACCGTGTCGCCCAAGAGGTGCTTGACCACGGGGGCCACGCCCTCGTCGTAGCGCACGAGGTTCAGGGCGTGGTCCACCACGCCGGGATGCTCGAGGGTCCCAGACCCGTTCCGACCACTGCCGGACAGGCGGTCGAGAGGGAGGAGGGTGGTGCGACCGCCGTCCACCGCCTTGAGGTGCGCGACGGCTTCGGCAGCGGAGTCGAGCGTGTCAGCCACAAGGTGCTGCACGGCCCCACCTAGGGCAGCTTCGATGGCGAGGGCGTATTGTGGGTCTACCTGGAGGAGGTCGGCGACCATTCCATGGAGGGACTGCCCATCGGCTTGACGCTCGAGGAGCGTCTGGGTTCCGAGCTCGACTCCTTCGAAGCGGGCTTCGAGATCCTCGAGCAGATCCCGGCGGGTGTGTTTCACGCTGAGCGTGTTGGTGTGCTGGGCGATCTGTTCCCCGAGGACTTCGATCTGGGCACGCAGCTCGCCTCGCTCCTCGGCACGTGCGGCGAAGCGGGCCTCCGTCTGCCGAATGTTTTCGGTGAGGCCGGCAATGGCCTGCTCGGCGGCCAGCCGCTCCTGGGCCAGCTCGGCCAGGAGGCGCGCGATCTCGGCCCGGCGGCGCTCGAGGCGCTGCCGCTGGGCGTCGAAGGACCGGGCCTCGGTCTCGATGGCCGCGAGCTCGTTCTGGTGGGCCGCGCGGCGGCGCAGGGTGTCGAGCAGGCCGGTGCGCAGCCCCTCGCTGCGGCGGGCGAGGTCGGCGCACTGCGCGGTGATCGCGTGCAGGTCCTGGCGGGCGGCGGCGATCTGGGTTTCAATCTGCTGGAGGTCCCCCTGGAGCTCGCCCGAGCGTCGCTGGGCGCTGTCGAGCTGGGCCCGCCCCGCCTCCAGGCGGCTGGCCAGGTGGCGCAGGTCGTCGCGGATGCGGCGGTCGGCGGCCTCGCCGTCGCGGATGCGCTCGCGGTTGAGGCGGATGCTCTCTTCGGCGGCCTCGATCTGGGCGTTCAGTTCGGCGCACTGGCCGGCCACGCGGGCGAGCCGCTGGTCGTTCTCCACGCTGTCGGCCTCGAGGGCCGTGCGCTCGGCGCCCAGCCGCTCGGCGGCGGCGGCCAGGGTCTGCTGCTGCTGCTCGGAGCGGGCGATGGCCGCCTCGGCCTCGGCCCGCTGCTGCACGAGGCCGTGATAGCGGTGCAGCGCCTCGGCGAGGCGCAGGCGCCCGAGCGATTCGGCGTACTCCTTGTAGCGCCGCGCGGCCGCCGCCTGACGGCGGATCGAGCGGAGTTGCTTCTGGACCTCCTGGATGGTGTCGCCGAGGCGGAGGAGGTTCTGGTCCACGCGCTCAAGCTTGCTCATGGCCGCACGTCGCTTGGCGTTGTACTTCGAGATGCCCGCCGCCTCCTCGAAGATGGCCCGCCGGTCCCTGGGGTTCGACTGGAGGACCAGCTCGATCTTCCCCTGTTCCACGATCGAGTAGGCATCCATCCCGATGCCGGTATCCATCAGCAGCTCGCGGATGTCGCGCAGGCGGCAGGGCTGGCCGTTGAGCAGGTACTCGCTCTCGCCCGAGCGGTAGAGGCGCCGGGTGATGGCCACCTGCTCGTACTCGATGGGCAGCGCGTGGTCCTCGTTTGAGAGGGTGAGGGTGACCTCGGCATAGCCCATGGAGCGGCGGCCCTCGGAGTTGCCCTTGAAGATCACGTCGCCCATCTCGGAGCCGCGCAGGGCCTTGGGCCGCTGCTCGCCGAGCACCCAGCGCACGGCGTCCACCACGTTGCTCTTGCCGCAGCCGTTGGGGCCCACGAACGCCGTGAGGCCGGGTTCGAAGAGGAACTCGGTCTTGTCGGCGAAGGACTTGAAGCCGTAAACGCAGAGCTTTTCGAGCCGCATCGAGCCTGTTCCGTCCCACGAAGAGAGGGTGAAAGCACCGAAAGGCGCACGTTGTACCCAGAGAGTACACCCTCTGGCTAGTTAGTCGGGGGAAGCCCCGGAAACTTTAGCGAAAAAACGCCGGCGCCGCGGGTTTCTTTTGGGCTGGGTCACGCCACGATGTAGTTCTCCTCGCCGCAGGTGGCGCAGGCGCTCCCCCGCAGGCCCACGGCCTGCACGCTGTAGCCGCTGCGCGCGATCAGCAGGGCGCCGCAGCCGTGGCAGCGCGTCGCTGCTCCCCGCTCGCTGAGGCAGTTGCCCAGGTAGACGTAGCGCAGATGCTTCGAGAGGATCTCATATGCCCGTTCCAGCGTCTCGACCGGGGTGGGGGGCGCCTTGAGCTTGTAGCGCGGGAAGTAGGTGGAAAGGTGCGTGGGGATGTGGGGTCCCAATTCGCCGGCCACCCAGCGGCCCAGCTCCTCGAACTCCTCGTCGGTGTCGTTGTGGCCGGGGATGACGAGGTTGGTGATCTCGAGGTGGGTGCGTCGGGCGGCGGCCCGGGCGCTGGCGAGCACGGGCTCGAGGGTTCCGCGGCACAGGCGCTTGTAGAATTCGGGGCGGATCGCCTTGATGTCGAGGTTCATGGCGTCCACATAGGGCAGCAGTTCCTCGAACGGCTCGGGGCTCACATAGCCGTTGCTCACGAGGACGTTGACGAGGCCCGCCTCGCGGATGAGCTTAGCGGTCTCGAGGACGTATTCGAACCAGATGAGCGGCTCGTTGTAAGTGTAGGCTATTCCGATAGATCCTTCGCGCCGGGCCGCCTCAACGGCCGCCTTGCTGGGCAGCGGCGAGGTGCCTGCGTCGGCCTGCGAGATGCTCCAGTTCTGGCAGAACTCGCAGGCGAAGTTGCAGCCGCGGGTGCCCAGCGACAGGATGCTGCTGCCGGGGTGGAAGTGGTAGAGGGGTTTCTTCTCGATCGGGTCCATCGCGACGGACGTGACGAGCCCGTAGATGTCGCTGTAGAGGGTGCCGCCGCGGTTGGTGCGCACGCGGCAGCGGCCGTGGCGGCCGTCGGCGATGACGCACTGGTGGGGGCAGAGGTGGCACTGGACGGTGCCGTCGGCTCGCTTCTCGTAGAAGGCGGCTTCCTTCATCGGCTGGCCCCCCGCGGGGCGAGTTCGCCCCGGAGCCCGCACTCGGCCACGAATTCGGCGGCGGCGGCCGCCATCTGGCGAAGCTCGTCGCGGGTGTGCGGCGTGCGCTCAGCATAGGCGGGGTCGAGGCAGTTCAGCGGTGCAAACTGCTGAAGCACAAGGCGTTCCGTCGGCCCGAGCAGCCGCGCGATCTCCACGATGTCGCGGGCGGTGTGAAGGCCCGGGACCACGGTGGTGCGGAACTCGCGCTCGACGTCGCGCGCGCGCAGCAGTTCGATGGTCGCCAGGATGGCCGTGCAATCCACGGGCACGCCGGCGGCCGCCGAGTAGCGGTCGTCGAGGGGAGCCTTGACGTCGAGGGCCACCGCGTCTACGAGGCCGTCGCGCAGTAGCTCCTCGATGACCTCGGGGTGCGATCCATTGGTGTCGAGCTTGACGCCCCCCACGTGCTCGCGCACGACGGCGATGAGCGAGGACAGGCCCTCGTGGAGGGTGGCCTCGCCGCCCGAGAGCACGAGGCCGTCCACCCAGCCGCGGTTGGCCCGGAGGTGGCGGACGACGGCCTCGATGGGAATGTCCACAATCTGCTCGGGGCGCACGACGAGGTCGCTGGCGTGGCAGAACGGGCAGCGGAAGTTGCAGCCCGGCAGGAAGAGAGCGCACGTCAGGTGGCCTTCCCACTCGATCAGGCTCGTGGGAAGGAAGCCCTTGATAGGCGGGAGCGTGTCAGCCATGCCATGCCTTCCGGGCGGCCCAGGGGCCGGCCCCAGGAGCCGCCCCCTCTCAGGCGGCGCCCACGAAGTGCTGCTTGAGCTCCAGGCTGTCGGGCACCACGCCATCCCATCGCACGATGTCGCGGCCCTGGTCCTGGATGATGGTCGTCGGAATCTCGAAGACGTCGCAGAAGGCGCCCTCGGCCATGCCTTCCACGGTGTCCATATCAATGAATTTCATGGAGACCGTGGCATCGAGGCCGAGCTTCTCGATGAAGTGCTGGACCTTGTGCTTGGTGCTGAGGCACTTGCCGCAGTTCTGCTTGCCGAACACGTGGATTTCCATGGCGCGTTCCTTCACACACCGACCTTCTGAGGCACCGTGGGCTGGAGGACGGGGAGCGCGTAGCGGCCGGCATGCCGGTCGCGCAGCTCGCCGATCTTGCTCTTGTTCCAGTTGGTGATACGGCTGAAGTAGCCGACGATGCGGGTGAGGCCGTAGACATCGGACGACGCGCACGCGGTGCAGGCGTCGTGGAGGCCCACCTCGCTGCGGTGGCAGGCGTTGCAGATGGTGAACTCGGGCGAAATGGTGAGCTGGGCGCAGCGGGTCTGCTCGAAGGTCTTGCGCACCAGGTTCAGGATGCTCGCGGCGGGCGGCAGTTCCTCGCCGACGAAGGCGTGGATGATGGCGCCCGACTCGATCATGGAGTGGAACTTGCTCTGGGTGCGGATGCGGGTGACGATGTCTACGGGCGCGTCGGCGCGCAGATGGATGGAGTTGGTGTAGTAGAACTCGTCGCGCTCGATATTGCCCTTGATCACCTCGCGGGCGCCGGGGAAGTTGCGGAGGTCCACCTTGGCGAGGCGCCGCGCGGCGCTCTCGGCGGGGCTCTCCTCGAGCGAAAGCTTGAGGCCCAGGCGCTTGCCGTCCTCCTTCGCCTTGAAGTACATGTGCGAGACGACTTTGAGGCCGAGCTTGAGCGCGGCCTCGGTCTCGTGCAGTTCCTCGCCGGTGAGGTACTGGACCGCCTCGTTGAGGCCCACGAGGCCGATGATGTAGGTGCACTTATCGAGGTCCACGTAGGGCTTTCCGTCGGCCGCCTTCTTGCCGATCTGCCACAGGGGCATGGTGGGCGCGCTCATGAGTTTGGCGATGAAGGAGCGCTTCTGGAGGTGCGCCTTCACGGCGAGGTCCATCATGGCGGAAACTTCGGCCAGGAAGCCGTCCACGTTTCCGCGCCCTACGCGGTAGGCGGCCTGGGGCAGGTTGACGGTGACGTTCTGGAAGCCGCAGAACCGCATGGTTTCGAGGTGCTTGATCATCTCGGTGTCGTCAATCGTCGTGCGGAGCCGGCAGCAGGCGCTGAGGGTCACCTCGTCGCGGTCGAAGACGAAGTAGGGCACGCCGTTTTCGCTGGCGATCTGGCAGGCGTACTCCAGGATCTCGAGCTGCTTGGGGTCCTTGAAGGTGTCGGCGTTGACGTGGAGGTCGCACTTGGGGAAGGCGAAGATGTGGCCGTACTGGTCGCCGGCGCGCCAGGTGTCGAGCATGGCGCGGGTGAAGAGCCGCGCCGTTTCGGCGTATTCGCCATAGGTCTTGCCGGTGTACTTGCCGCCGGGGCCGATCGCCGGGATGTCCCACAGGTAGCGGGGCACGCCGGTGTGGATGTTGAAGTCCAGGAAGAGCGTCTGGCCGCCGCGCGAGAAGGCGCTCTGCGAGCCCGAGAAGATCAGGTGCTGCGCCTCCTGGCACATCTCCTTGTAGCTCATGCCCTCGAGATAGGGGGCATAGAGGATGTTGATGTAGCCGACCCCGAGCGCGCCGGCATAGTAGGCCTGCATCGAGGCCAGGAAGGTGTTGAGGTGCCCGGTGAGCGTGCGCGCGTGCTTGGCGGGGGCCGACGACGTGTCGAGGTTGCACAGCGAGAGGCCGTACTTCTTGATGTACTCGAGCGAATGGGACGAGCAGTAGACGCGGGTCGGGTAGCCGAGGTCGTGCAGGTGGATCTTGGCCGAGAGGTGCGCGTCGGCCACGTCGCGCGAGAAGACCTCCTGGAGGGCGTATTGCTTGAGGGTCGTCTCGGCGATGGAGAGGTTGATGGCCTCGGGGTTGTTGGCCCCGATGTTGGAGTTTTCCTTGGACTTCGAGAAGATGAGCTCCTCGAGGTCGTACTTGGGGATGCCGATGGTCTTCTGGCGTTCGAGCTTGGCGCTCAGGCCGCGCTCGAAGAGCTCATTGTCCACCAGTTCGCGCACGAGCGAGGTCGAGATGCGGTCAATGCCGGAATCGAAGATCTTGCGTTCGACCGCCCGGGCGATCTCGTGCGCCACGGCGTCGTCGAGCTGCGCCTCGTCCACCAGCGCCCGCGCGATGCGCGCGCGGTCCCAAGACAGCAGTTCGTCGCGCGTGCCGGGGTCCACGAGCAGCGTGATGTCGGTCGAGCCGCCGCTGCCGGCCTCACGCACGGGCTTGCGCACGCGCAGCGATTCGCGCCGCCGCGCCCGGCGCTCGCGGTACAGGATGTACGCTTTCGCCGTACGGGCGTGGCCCGTCTCGATCAGCACCCGCTCCACCACGTCCTGGATGTCCTCGATGCCGGGCACTTCGCCCTCGAACTCGCGTTCGAGGAACATCGTGGTCACGCCCGCCAGCTCGTCGGCCATCTGGCGGTCGGTGCCGCCCACGGCCTGGGCCGCCTTGAAGATCGCGTCGGCGATCTTCGACTCGTCGAACGGAACCAGGCGCCCATCGCGCTTACGGACCTTTTGAATCTTTGCCATTGGTTCGCACTCTCCTCTCCAGCATCGGCCGCAGTTCCTCGAGGAATTGGTTGATGTCCTTGAAGGCCCGATACACGGAGGCGAAGCGGACATAGGCGACCTGGTCGAGCTCGCGCAAGTGCTGCATGACCATCTCGCCGATCTCGCGCGACGACACCTCGCGGTCGGCCATGTCGGCCAGCCGCCGCTCGATGTCGCCCACGATCTGGTCCAGGGCCTCCGTAGCCACGGGCCGCTTCTCGCAGGCCTTCATCAGGCCCGCCAGCACCTTCGTGCGATCGAAGGGCTGCCGCGTGCCGTCCTTCTTCACGACGCGCAGCGGGATCTCTTCCACCCGCTCATACGTCGTGTAGCGCCGGTTGCACTCCAGACACTCCCGCCGCCGCCGGATGACTGCGCCGCCCTCCGACGCGCGGGAGTCCACAACCTTGTCGTTCTCGCTCTTGCAGAAGGGGCATCGCATGGCCTTGGCTCCCGTCTTCCACCTGCCAGCTCGACGTGCGTTGCAGCGCCGCCAAACGCCCGGCTTCGGGCCGCTGGCAACTCGACACGGCTCCAGCAAACGGCCCTGCTCACACGTCAAGCGTTACGGGGACTAAGCTCCCGGGCACACCGCCCTCGGGCGAGGGGCACGCCGGGCCACGACGGGGAACTGACTCTTCACTGGCCCAGCATCTTGGCTATCGTCTCTCGCCACACCCAACATCTAGTGGGCACAGGCGAATATCTTGCGGTCCGGCGCGCTTGCGACGTTGCTGTGCTGTGACGTGAGTTCCCTGGCTTCTATGGGTAACGGCTACGAACGCCGGCGGGCAGGACTCGCCCGAAACTCGCCTCAACTTGTCACCACTTGATCTTGGGCGCTCAATGCTCCCGTGCACAGCAGATTGTAGCGCGAAACGCGCCGCTGTCAACTGGAAATTTCTCCCCTCGCTCACTTTTTTCGAACGCTTTTCTCACGCCTCTCGCATGATGCCGGCGGCTGATCCTGCCTGATCCATGTCGCCACGGGTTGATCCGGTGCATCCGATCTGGCGCGCCTCGGGTCAACCTGGCGCATCGCGCGCAGGCTCTTGACAGCGCAGGTACGCGCTTGTAGTATCCGCGTTGGACACCTTGCGCAAGACACCGGCCCGGCAAGAACGCTTGGGGACAATGCCCGTGATCTCTACCCGGTCGCTTCGGATAGACTACGACGACGTGATGGCGGTACGGGACCTTGACCTCGACATTGCTTCGGGCGAGATCTACGGGCTGATCGGGCCGAATGGCGCAGGGAAGACTTCCACCATCAGGGCGCTGGCCGGCGTGCTGGAGCCCACGTATGGCGAGATCCGCCTGGCAGGGGTGGACGCGCTCGAGCATCCCGAGGACGCCCACCGGCGCCTGGGCTACATGCCGGACTTCGCCCCCCTCTACGACGATCTCAAGGTGTGGGAGTACCTGAGCGTCTTCGCGACGGCCTACGCATTGCCCAGGCCGCTCCGCTCGGACCGCGTCGAGCATTGCCTGGGCATCACGGGGTTGCGGGAGAAGCGGGACGCGTTCGTCCGCGAACTCTCGCGCGGGATGCGCCAGCGTCTCGCCCTGGCCAAGACCCTCCTCCACGAGCCGAACATCCTGCTGCTGGACGAGCCGGCGAGCGGTCTCGACCCCATCGGTCGTGTGGAGTTGCGCAGGATTCTGAGCGATCTTGCGCGGGCGGGCGCGGCCGTGCTCATCTCCAGCCACATCCTCACCGAGATGAGCGGCTTCTGCACCTCGATAGGGATCATGGAAAAGGGGCGGCTCGTCGCCAGCGGACGTGTCGAGGACATTCTCAAGAAGCTCGGCAGCCGCGGCGTGCTGCACGTCCGCGCCGCGTCACCCCACGCGGCGCTGGCGGAGGTGCTCAAGGCATCAGAAATGCTCTCGCAGGTCGAGATGAAGGATGGACAGACTGCGACGGCACTGGTGCTGGGCGGCGAGGAGGATGCCGCCAGGCTGCTGGCGCAGCTTGTCGCGGCGGGCGTCGCCGTCAGTTCCTTCCACGTCGAGAGCGAGGACATCGAGAACATCTTCCTCAGGATAGGCGCGAGGGAAGTGTCGTGACCCTTCTGCCGCCGTGCGACAACGCGTTGTTCATGCGCTTCTGGCGGCCCGCCGTGCGCCCGGGGAGGCTCATCCCGTTCGCTGTGCTCCTCGTCCTAGCCCTGGCGGTCGTTTTGTTCGCCTGTTACATGAGCAGGCCCGTTCACCCAGGGCGGGGGCCGGCGTGGTTCGTCGTGGCCTTCGGGATCACGGTCGCCATTCAGGCCGTGGTTCTGCTCCTCCTCGGGTCGTTCTTCGTCGGGTCGGCGGCCTACCAGGAGGCGGCGACCGGGGCGATGGACTTCCATCGGGCCTCCGCCACTACCCCGCTGAACCAAGCGTTGGGCCTCGTGGCAGGGCCGGCGACCCTCGCTTGGTTGCTCTTCGCGGTCGGCATCCCGTTCACGCTCGGCCTGGCGATGCTCGGCGCGGTGACGGCGGGGGCCTATCTCGCCGTGCTGCTCTCGCTGGCCCTCACGGGGGTCTTCTTCCACACCGTCTCCGCGCTGATCGGGCTCACGGCTCGTAAGGGGCGACTCGGCTTGGGACAGCAGGCCGGCTCGCTCGGCGCCGCCTTCTTCCTGGTGTGCGTCTCCGTCCCGTTCGCGCATTCGGACTGGTCGCTGCCAGGCTACCTGACGGGCTATCCCGTGATCGGCCGGGCGTTGGGTGGCGCGGAGGAGATTCGGTCGGCGATTGGGGGCGTCGAACTCCCCCCCCTGGTGATTCAGGCCCTCGTGCAGTGTCCGCTCCTCGTGCTGCTCGGGGCGGCGCTGCGGCGGGCCGTGGCCTACCCGAACAGGCCGCCCGTCTCGAAGACGCTGGGGCTGCTGCTGTCGCTCGCCCTCTTCGCCCTCTTCGTCGCCAGCTACTGCACGGGGTCGGTCATCCCTCGTGATCTTCCGCCCGGGAAGGTGAGGACGTCAGTCGGCGACGTCGCCTCGTGGTCGCTCCTCTTCGCGTTCGTGCTGGGCGTGGCGATGGTGTACCTGGTGACGCCGCGCTACGTGCTCTACTGCAACGGCCTTCGACGGCGGCGAAAGTTGGGGCTTCGCTGGCCCGGGCCGTTCGACGACGCGCTCGGAAACACGGGCTGGGTCGTTACGTTCGGGGTGCTGAGCGCGGCGTTCTACTACAGCCTGTCCGACGGGAATGCCTGGCTGCCCGTCGAGGCGCTCCTGGCCATGCTGCTCTACCTCGGCTGGTTCGCCGGCGCGGTCGAGCACTTCCGCCTGACGCCGGAGCGGCGGCGCGGCGCCGTCTTCGTCGTCACCATCGCCACGCTCTGGGCGCTCATCCCCGCCTTCGGCTTCGTGGCGATGGCGTCGCAGCGAGGCTGGCCGCTCTACGGGATCGCGCTCGTGAGCCCGTGCCCGATCTTCGGCATCATCGCGCCCGACCTCGCCAGGACCAAAGGCCAGGTCGGCCTGCCGCAGCCCGCGACGACCTGCCTCATTCTCGGCGTGAACTTCGTCCTTCTGGCCATCTTCGCATGGCTGGCCCGCGCGGCTCGGCACAGGGCCGCCGCGAAGGCGCACGAGCCAGGCGCGGGTGCGGAGTGAAGGGGCCGGGCTCAGCCCACGACGATGTTGACGAGGCGCCCGGGCACGACGATGACCTTGCGCACGGTCTTGCCACCGATGTGCGCCTGGGCCTTCTCGTCGGCCAGGGCCGCCGCCTGGATCGCCGCCTGGTCGGAGTCGGCAGGCACGACGACCTTCGAGCGGAGCTTGCCGTTGACCTGGATGGGGATTTCGATCTCCTCGGCCTTCACGGCCTCGGCGTCAACGGCGGGCCACGGGGCGCGGAAGATGCTGGGCCGCCCGCCCAGCCGCTCCCATAGCTCCTCGCACACGTGCGGAGCGAAGGGCGAGAGGCACTGGACGGCGAGGGTGAGGACCTCCTTGACCACGGCGGGGTCCCGGGCCGCCTCGGCGCGGTCGCGGAGCTCGTTCGTCAGCTCCATGATGCCAGCGATGGCCGTGTTGAAACGGAACGGCGGCTCGAATGCCTCGGTGACGCGCTGAAGGGTCTGATGCGCCTTTCGCCGGAGAGCGCGTGAATCGGGGTCCAGTTCCGCACTCCGCACTCCACATTCCACACTCCCCACCCGTTCGGCCCAGCCGCTCACGAGGTCCCAGAAGCGGTTGAGGAAGTGGTGGACGCCCACTACGCCCTCGTCGCTGTAGACATTGTCCTGATCGGCCGGGCCGACGAAGAGGATGTAGGCGTGGACCGTGTCGGCGCCGTAGCGCTCGAACAGCTCATCGGGGGAGACGCCGTTGAACTTGCTCTTGGACATCTTGGCCATTTCGGTGATGACAGGCCAGCCGTCGCTCTTGCGCACGAGCCGCTCGGTGTCCACCTCGCCGACGGGCAGATAGAGGCGTTCGAGGCCCACGGGCGCGCCGTCGTTCTTGCGCACGGTCGAGCCGTCGGGCAGCTTGCGCACCTGGTCCTCGCCCACGGCCTGGCCGTCCGCGCCCCGATAGTAGTCGGCGCGATAGGCGGTGTTGCACACCATGCCCTGGCAGAAGAGGCGCTCGAACGGCTCCTCGACGGCGATGAGGCCCAGGTCGTGCAGCACCATGGTGAAGAAGCGCGCGTAGATGAGGTGCATGGTGGCGTGCTCGATGCCGCCCACGTACTGGTGCACGGGCAGCCAGGCCCTGACCAGCTCGGGGTCGAAGGCGCCGTCCTCCTTGCGCGGCGTGAGGTAGCGCAGGAAGTACCACGACGAGTCCACAAAGGTATCCATCGTGTCGGTCTCGCGGCGGGCCGGGCCGCCGCATTTCGGGCACGGGACGTTGACGAACTCGGGGCAGCGCGCGAGGGGGGATTCGCCCTTGGGCCTGAACTCGACGTTGGGCGGGAGGAGCACGGGCAGGTCGCTCTCGGGCACGGGGAGCTCGCCGCACGTCGGGCAGTAGAGGATGGGGATGGGCGCGCCCCAGTAGCGCTGGCGCGAGAGCAGCCAGTCGCGCAGGCGGTAGTTCACGGTGAAGTCGCCGAGCCCCCTGTCCTTGGCGTGCTGGGTCATGGCGCGGATGGCCTGGCGATTGGGCAGGCCATCGAAGGGGCCGGAGTTCACCTGCACCCCCTCGTCCACATAGGCGGCGGGCATGGCCGCGGGGTCGAGCGTCTGGCCCTCGGGCTGGATGACGACCTTGATGGGCAGGCCGTACTTCCGGGCGAACAGGAAGTCGCGCTGGTCGTGCGCGGGCACGCCCATGACGGCGCCCGTGCCGTAGCCCATGAGGGCGTAGTTGGTGACCCAGATTTCGGCCTTCGAGCCGTCGAAGGGGTTGAGCACGTAGTGGCCGGTGCCGATGCCTTCTTTCTCGCTGGTCTCGCTGGTGCGCTCGATGGCCGACACGTTGCGCATGCGGCGCACGGCCCTCATGTGGGCTTCGCGCTGCGGGTGGGCGGCGAGCAGCGCCTCGACGAGCGGGTGCTCGGGAGCGAGGGCCATGAAGGTGACGCCATAGGTGGTGTCGGGCCGCGTGGTGAAGACGGAGAGGGTCTGGCCGTCGGCGGCGGTGCCGGGCGCGGCGATGCGGAAGTCGAGCCGCGCGCCCTCGCTGCGGCCGATCCACTCCTGCTGCATCTTCAGCACGCGGTCGGGCCAGCGCCCCTCGAGTTTCTTGTGGCCATCGAGCAGCCGCTGCGCGTAGCGCGACATGGCGAAGAACCACTGCTCGAGGTCGCGCTGCTCGACCGGCGTGCCGCAGCGCTCGCAGCCGCCGTCGTGCACCTGCTCGTTGGCCAGCACCGTCTGGCACGACGCGCACCAGTTCACCGGGGCCATCTTCTTGAAGGCCAGGCCCGCCTTGTAGAACTGGAGGAAGAGCCATTGGGTCCACTTGTAGTAGCCGGGGTGCGAGCAGGCCACCTCGCGCGACCAGTCGTAGCCCCAGCCGGCCCGCACCATCTGCGCCCGCATCTTGTCAATGTTGCGTTTCGTGGAGACGGCGGGCGGCACTTGGGCCTTGATGGCCGCGTTCTCGGCGGGGAGGCCGAAGCTGTCCCAGCCCATGGGCGCGAGCACGTTCTCGCCCCGCATCAGGTGGAAGCGGGCGAGCGCGTCGCCGATCGAGTAGTTGATCACGTGGCCCATGTGCAGCGCGCCGCTGGGATAGGGGTACATCATCAGGCAGTAGTATCTCGGGCGCGTGGCGTCGCGCACGTCGCAGCGGAACAGACCTGTCTCCCCCCAGTGCCGCTGCCACTTGGGCTCGATCTCGGCAAAGGGGTAGGATGTTCTGGCCATCGGAGCCTCCGGAGTGGGTTGCCGTGGAAGAGCGGAATTATAGCGCCGCCGGGAGCGGGATGCAAGGAGCCGAACAGTCAGAAGACGGCCCTTGTGCTGCTTGACACTGCCGCGGCAGAGGGGTAGGATCGTGCCCGTGCGAGCGTCGTCGGGGGGAGCAGCGCGGCGGGCACCGAATGGCCGTCCGTCTCATCACATCTGCGCGCCCCGCGACCGTGACGGCTCTTCGTCGCGCTGTCGCCCCGGGGCAAGCCTTCGCCGCGTTCCTCGCGAGGCCCCATGCGTTCTTCCTCGACAGCGGGTTGGCGGGGTCGCCCCTCGCGCGGTTCTCGTTCCTCGGCGCCGAGCCGCGCCTGCGCGTGTCGGCCAAGGGCCGGGCCATCCGTCTCTGCGAGGGCGGCCGGGAACAACGCCTCGAGGGCAACCCGTTCCAGGTGCTGCGCGCGCTGCTCGAACAGCACCGCACGCCGCTCGCGAGCGGCCCGGTGCCATTCCTCGGCGGCTTCGTGGGCTACCTGGGCTACGACCTGTGCCACTTCATCGAACGCCTGCCGCGCACGGCGGCCGACGACCTGGCGCTGCCCGACATGTACTTCGGCCTGTACGAGAACCTTGCGGCCTACGACCACGCGACGGGGCGCTGGTATGCGGTCACGGCCGGCGGCGATGCCGCAGCCGTCGCGCATCTCGACGAGTTGCTGGCCACTGCCGCCGCCCTGCCCTCCCCGGGCGCTCCCGGGCCGGCCTCAGTGGGACCGCTCCGGGCGAACTTCACCCGCGACGCCTATCTGGCCGCCATCCGCAAGGCGAAGGATTATATCGCCGCGGGCGACATTTTCCAGGTGAATCTCTCGCAGCGGTTCGAGACGGCGCTGGCGATCTCCCCCGCCGAGCTGTATGGCCGCCTGCGCCAGGCCAACCCTGCGCCCTTCGCCGCCTACCTGGCGTTGGACGACGGGGCGGCCGTGCTGTCGAGCTCGCCCGAACGCTTCCTCAAGGTGACGGGCCGACGGGTGGAGACGCGGCCCATCAAGGGCACCCGCCCCCGCGGCGCCACGCCAGAGGACGACCGGCGCCTTGCGGCCGAACTCGTGGCCAGCGCGAAGGATGCGGCGGAACTGACGATGATCGTGGACCTCGAGCGCAACGACCTCGGCCGGGTGTGCGACTATGGCTCGGTGCGGGTGGCCGAGCACAAGGCCGTGGAGGCGTACGCATCGGTCTTCCACCTCGTGTCCACCGTCGAGGGCTCGCTGCACGAGGGGCGCGATCTGGTGGACCTGCTCAAGGCCACTTTCCCCGGCGGCTCGATCACAGGCGCGCCCAAGATCCGCTCGATGGAGATCATAGACGAGCTGGAACCCACGCAGCGGAGCGTCTATACGGGCAGCATCGGGTATTTGGGCCTCGACGGCACGGCCGACCTCAACATCGCCATCCGCACGATCCTCGTGCGCCACGACCGAGCGTATTTCCAGGTCGGCGGCGGCATCGTGGCTGACTCGGACCCTGCCGCCGAGTATCAGGAAACACTGGACAAGGGCCGGCGTCTCTTCGCGGCTCTCGGACACTGCTGCTATGAGCATTAGCCCGTCCTACGTCTACGTCAACGGCGAGTACCTTCGTGCGGACGCCCCCGCGGTTGGAGCATCGGACCGCGGGCTGCTCTATGGCGACGGTCTGTTTGAGACGCTGCGCGCCTACGATGGCGTGCCCTTCCTGCTGGACGAGCATCTTGCGCGCCTCAACGCGTCCGCGACGGTTCTGCGGCTGGGCAATGGAGTGGACCCGGCGGCGATCCGAATCGCAGTCACCGAACTGCTGCATCGTAACTGCCTACAGGACGCTTACTTACGCATCACGCTCACTCGGGGAGCCCACACGGGCCAGCTCGACCTGGCTCCGCCGAGCCGACCGACATTGACCATCGTCGCCCGGCCGCACCACCCCCTGCCCCCGAGCCGCTATGACCCCGGTTCCACCGCCATCATCGCCTCGATTCGCCAGAACGCCGATTCGCCTCTCCCTCGTCACAAGACGCTCAATTATCTGGCCAACTTGTGGGCCAGGGCCGAGGCACGCGAGCGCGGCGCTGACGACGCCATTCTGCTGAACACGCGTGGCGAGGTTGCAGAGGCCACATCAAGCAACCTGTTCCTGGTGGCCAGCGGCACCATTGTCACCCCATCGCTGGAGGCGAACATCCTGCCCGGGATCACCCGCGCAGTAGTGCTTGCGCTGGCCCGCCGGGCAGGATATAATGTAAGCGAACGGGTGGTTCGACCTGATGAGCTTTGCGCGGCGGATGAGCTCTTCCTCACCAACTCCGTCGGCGAGCTCGTGCCGATACGGGCCATCGAGGGGCGCTCTGTCGGGCAGGGCAGGCCCGGCGAAGTGACCTGTGGACTCCATAGATCGTACCGAGACTGTGTGCGTACGCACATCTTGAGCGGCCAGCGCGCCGCGACGACCTAAGGAGTGAGCCCAGTGCATCGGACACGTGTGGCGGAGTGCAAGTGCACCGCCCACCGAGGCGGTTTCACGCTTCTCGAGCTCCTCGTCTCCATCGGCATCATCTCCATGTTGGCCGTCTTGCTCTTGCCGGTTGTGCCCATGGCACGGCGCCATGCGCGCGACACCAAGTGCAAGTCGAACCTCAGCCAGATCTGGAAAACGGTCAACATTTACGCCAACAATCACAAGGACACCCTGTTCTCGAACCTCGACACTCCGCTACGCATCAGCAACGTGGCCTACAGTAACGGCCGGCCGACCGGCTTCGGTTGCTTGTACCCCCTCTTCGTCAAGGAGTACGTGATCTTCTTCTGCCCGTCCGATCCTGTCCGCGGGCCTGAGTGGGCCAATGGCTGGGACAACTGGGACACCGAGGACGGCGAGGTGCAGATTTCGTACGGTTACCGCGGCGCCCAGGGTTTCGTCAAGGACCCGGCCCTCCTCGCAGCCATCGCGCTCGATCCCGCCAAGGCTCCCCCGGTCACACTCGCCACCATTGACGCGCACCCCAAGAAGGTGTTCGCGGCCGAGTTCTACGAGCCGTTCCTGGTGCCCGCCCGCGTGAACCACCCGATGCACATCAACCTCATCCGCTGTTGGGGCCAGGTCGAGCACAAGAACGTGACCCCCAGCTTCGGGCCGAACCCCGAGGACTTCGACCTCGCGCTGGAGTTGCTGGAGAGCAACTGAGGCGGGACGGCCGGGAGTCTATGCAGGAATCCGCGCGAGGCTGCGACGTTGCCGGTCCGGCCCACCCGTAGGGAGCGAGGAGGGGGCGGTGCCGCGGGGAACATCGCTGACAGCGACCACTACAGCGGGAGGCATGGAGTCCCGGCGCTGCGGTCCCGTTGCAGAATCCCGCACAGCCCTCTAGCCATCCTCTCGCAGCGGATGCGTTCGCGGCTCCAGACGTTCCCGCGCCCCAGACCGGCGGCGTATCAGCCCTGAAACACGCTTGACCCAAACCCCAACCGCTGGTAACCTCTGCGGCGGCGACCAGTCCTCGGCGTCGAGCGGAAAGCCCATGCCCTGCGTCCCGCGCACCTTCACCTTCCGGGCCTGCCTCATCGGCATCGTGGCGATGGTGCTGATGGGCCTGTGGATCCACTACCACGAGGTGCTGGCCCCCCAGCCCAACATCCTGGCCGAGAACAACCCCCCCGCGAGCGCCGTGGGCGTGTTCCTCGGCGTGCTGCTCATCGGGGCGCTCGTCGCCGCGTGCCGCCGCTCCCTTCGGCTGGCCGCGGGCGAGCTGCTGGTCGTTTACACCATGCTCGTCGTTTCCGCCCCGCTGATGAGCCAGGGCATGTGGCACCGGTTCCTGGGACTCGTCATCTCGATCCCCGACTTCCAGGAGAACATGCCGCTGGTGGACAGCTATTCCGATAAGCTGTGGCCGCACGGGGAGAACCTGGTGGCCAATCCACGTTTCGAGGCGAGACACGCGAAGGGCTGGCGGGCCGAGCCCGCGCACATGGAGCCCGTGGACGTGCAGGTATCCCCCATCGGCAAGACCCGTGGCCTGCGGCTCGTCGCGCAGAAGGAGGGCGATGAGGCGAAGCTGCGCATGGGCCTTCGGCTGGGCGGGCGAGCCGGTGCCCTCGTGCCCGGCGAGCGCTACTATGCGACCGCGTTGTTCAAGCTCTCGGGTTTCCAGAGCCGCTCGGCCCTGGCGATGGAGTTGCTGACCGACGCGGGCGAGCGGGTGCCGATTACGACGCTGCGGCGCGACACGCCCCGCGCCTTCTCGCGCCCCGGCGGCTTTTTGCGGGCCGGCGAGCCGCACCTCACCATGCCGCGAAGCGTCCGCGAGAGCGCGGAGATCGTCTTCACCCTCGCCGGCCCGGGCGAGGCGATTATCGCCGACGTGGTGTTCTTCAGCAACGAGGCGGTGGCGCGGCTACGCAAGGGCGTGGCCGAAATCCGCGAGAGCGACCTCGCCCGGCTGCCCGCGCACGAGCGCGGCTCGCTCGTCGTGCGTCCCGACAGCCTGGCCTCGCCTGCGGGCGTGGCCTACACGCTGAAGGGCTACATCCCCTACCGCCAGTGGCTCACGCCGCTCGCCTACTGGGGCAGCATCGTGATGGCCATGTTCCTGGCTCTCCTGGGCCTCGGTGTCATCTTCCGCAAACAGTGGTCCGAAAACGAGCGCTTCTCGTTCCCCATGGTCGTTCTGCCTCGGATGCTGCTGGAGGAGCGCGAGGACGGCGGCCGCACGATCCGCCCCATCTGGCGCAGGGGGGCTTTCAGGGCGGGCATCGTCGTCGCCCTGGCCTTCTGCCTGCTTCAGGGGCTCAACTACTACATCCCTGGCATGCCGAACCCCACGGTGGAGGTGGACCTGGCGCAGTACTTCTCGTCGCCCGAGATGAAGGCGTTTGTCAACGGCTTCAGCGGCGCGCAGTTCAAGGTGATTCTTCTCTTCACCGCGATTGCGTTCTTCGTGGACCTCGATATGCTGCTGAGCATCGTGCTGTTCTTCTGGCTCTCGAAGGTGCCCTACTACTTCGGCGAGTTGTTCGGCTGGAAGAACTTCAAGGGGCCGATGGACAACTTTCCCTTCCCCCACGAGCAGCACATCGGGGCGTTCCTGAGCCTGGCGCTCGTGGTGTTGTGGACCTCGCGGAGGCACCTGGTCAGCGTAGGCCGCCGCATCCTGGGCATCGGGGGCGGGGTGGACGACTCGGGCGAAGGGATGAGCTATCGGGCCGCGGCGGCGCTCGTCGTGGGCGCCTTCGTGTTCTTCGGCGTATGGGGCGCGATGACGGGCCTGGGGGCAGGGTCGGCGCTGCTGTTCTTCGGGTTTCTGGTCGTGTGTGGGCTCTCGGCCTCGCGGATTCGTACCGAGTGCGGGGCGCCGGCGACCTATTTCACCCCCTACTTCCCCTACCTCATCTTCTTCCTGCTGGGCGGGCTGTTCACGTTCGGCACGCCCACGATGCTGCTGACCTTCGTTGCGGGGGGCTTCATGGCCGTCGCGCAGTTCCTGCTCTTCGCTCCGACGCAGGTGGAGATGCTGCACCTGGCGGAGACGCAGAAGGCCAGCCCGCGCGGCGTGCGCTGGGCGCTGATCGTGGGTGCGCTCGGCGGCCTGCTCATCGGCGGCTACGTGATGCTCGTGTGGGCCTACGGCAAGGGAAGCGACAACATTCCGTACATGAAGGACTGGGCGACGGGGCAGAACTGGTATTTCACCGCGCTGCGCAACGCCACGGCCGAGGCCGACGCCGAGGTGGTGGCCGCCGACAAGCGGGGCGAGACGCCGAAGCCGCGTTACCCGACCGGGCCGCTCATCGGCGTGGGCGTCGGCACCACCATTACGCTGCTCCTTGCGTTCCTCCGGACGCATTTCGTGGGTTTCTGGCTCCATCCGATCGGCTACATCCTGGCGAACAGCTACTTCTGCTACATGTGCTGGGGGTCGCTGTTCGCGGCCTGGGTGATCAAGTGGGTGGGGCTGAAGATTGGCGGCCCGCGGGCCGTGCGCGAGAACATGACGCCCTTCTTCGGCGGCATCTTCGTCGGGTGCGTCGTCGGCATGCTCTTCTGGGACGCCGTCGCCCTCGTGGGCCAGGCAAGGGGGGTGACCGATGTGTTCACGTGTTTTCCGTGACGGTTGAAGGTTAATGGAATGAGAAGGTTCCTGGCCAACGCGGTCCTCTTGCTGGTTCTCGGCGCCGTGTGCCTCGCCGCGCTCTGCACCTTCAACCGCCTCGCCGCGCCGCCGCCGTGCATCCTGCCGCCCTCGGGTGTCGAGCCGCCCGACTATCAGGCCATCGCCTCCGCCGTAACCGAGGAAGGCATCCGCAAGGGCATCGAGGCCCTCTGTCGTCATCCCTCCCGCTCGGCGTGGTCGGAGGGCCTGAGCGGGGTATCCCTGTCCCTCTTGCACGAGCTCCAGAAGCTCGGTTACGAGGTGCAAGAGCAGCCCTTCGCCCTCACAGCGCCTGTCACTCGCGAGGCGCGCATCGGGGATGAGGCGGGGCGCGAGCTGGCCGGCATCGGCATCCACCCGCTCCTGCCCAACTGGTTCCGCACACCGACCACCCCTCCCGGCGGGCTGCGCGGGAAGGTCTTGCGCGGCGAGACGGGGCTGGCGCGCGAGTTCAAGGATGTGGACCTCCGCGGCAACTTCGTGCTCCTGCCCCTCGGCACGCCGTGGACTACCGTGGCCGGCATGGGCGCGGCCGCCGTGCTCTACTACGATGATGGCAAGCAGCTCGCCGGCGCCCGGTGGGGCGACCACGTGGATGCCTCGGTGAACGTGCCCCGATTCTTCGTCACCGGCGACGCCGCGCGCCTCGCAGGCAGGACCGTGGCTATCCAGGTGCGGACTGACCTGGCCGCGGGGCTCGCCTCGAACATCGTGGCGATCCTGGATGCGCCAAACCCCGACGGAGAGGCCGTGGTCGTCCACGCCAACCTCGACGCGCACAGCTATGCGCCTGGCCTGGCCCCGGGGGCGCAGCAGGCGTGTGGGGTCGGCGCTCTTCTTGCCCTGGCGCGGCACCTGGCCGCGGAGAGGGCCCACCATAGGAGAGCCGTCATCCTCGTGGTCACCGAGGGCCGTGCGCAGGGCCTCGCGGGCATGCGGGAACTCATCCGCGTCCTCGGCGCGCGCGAGCGCCGCGAGCAGGCGCGCCAGCAGGCGGCCGCCGAACGGCGCGAGGCGGACGGCCAGGCCATCCCCGCGGAGCTGGCGGCGCGGGCCCTCGAGCACACGGACGCCTGGGCGGCAGCGGCGGAACAGCCGAAGGTGCACCGCGTCCTCAACGACGTGCTTCGAGATGTCCTCAACCAGGAGTTGATGGCCGCCGTTGAGGAAGCGGCCCGGGGGCGGGTGGACTGGGTGCGTGACGGCCTCGCGGTGCACGACGAGTTCGGGGCCGAGGCCAGGAGCTTCGCGGCCTATGGGGAGGCGCGCAGGCGCCAGCTCAAGGTCCAGGCCATCCTCTCCGCGCCGCCCGACAAGCAGAGGGCTCGGCTGGCGGACCACCTGGGCGAGGACGAGGCCCGGCGCCGTCTCCTGAATGCCGCCAGGCAGCGCGTCCAGAATCTCCATCTCCAGCGGCGAGTGGCCTTCGCGCGCGCGGCTCTGGCTGAGAGCCTGTCGGCCTATCGGCGGCTGCTGTTCCTCGGCCTCGACCTCACGGCGCGGAGCGGAAGAATCGGGCTGGTGTGCGGAGAGCCGAAGCAGGTGTCGGCCTGCATGCCGGCCGATGCCGAGGTGGCCACGCAGTTCCTCCGCGCCGCCGACGGTCTTCAGAAGGCCGACCCCGACACGAGCTATCTGAAGACGAGAAAAGGTCAGCCCCGCTTCGCCAACCTGCTGCGCGCCGGCGACACGAGGGACCTCGGCTTCGCCACCGAATGGTACGGCGCGCCGAGCTACTTTGAATCGCTCGCCGCGCTCTGGGCCGGTTACCCCGCCTTCAGCCTGGTGACGCTCGACGACAGCCGCGAGGCGCTCGGCACGCCGTTCGACACGCTCGACAACCTGCTCAGGCCGCCGGCGTCGCCCGACGAGGAGCCGCCGCTGCGGAACCTGGCGGTCGTCACCCGCCTCGTCACGGCGGCGGTGAGCCAGCTCGCCAGGGGCCATGGCCGCCTCGTGCCGCTCGCTCGCGGGAGCGACCTGACGACGATCCGCGGCGAGGTGGTGGCCCAGGTGGGCGACAGCCTGACGCCCAACCACCCGATGCCAGGGGCGCTGGTCCGCTTCGGCCCGCCGCTCGTCCTGGGCAGGCCCACCGTGGTGCCGCCCGGCGTGGGCACCGACTTCGTAGTCACTGCCGACTGGCGCGGCCGCTTCGAGCTGCCCTGCGTCTGGCCCACGCTGCTGTCGCAAGAGTGGAACGGGGAACTGGACCTGGATGCCGCCGTGGTGCGCCCCGAGGACGGCGAGGTGACGTGGACCCTCTCGACGCCGCAGAGCGGCGCGCAGGGGCCGTATCCCGTGCGGTTCGTGCGCCTCGCGCAGTACCGCAAGAGCCAGGCGACGGCGGTGGTGTTCCGCGCGGCGCCCGTGCAGGTGTTCCCGATGGCCGACCCGGCGACGCTGCGGCCCTACGCGGCCTTCGACTTCCTGGAGACGAAGAGCCTGGCCGCGCCGCGCGAGTTCAAGCTCGAGAGCTCGGGCGGCGCCCACGTGTGCTTCGTGCCGCCCGAGTCGCGCCTGTTCTTCACCTTCAAGAAGGGCCGGCCGCGCGCGCCGAATCTGATGGACGTGCGCGCCTTTGCCCTGGGCGCCGACGGCCCGGCCGACGGCGCGCAGCTCGAGGCAGCGCCCGAACTGGCCGGCAAGGGCTACTTCGCGGCCGACACACCGAGCATCACGAACATCGAACTCGATGCCGCGCTAAGCATGGCCCAGACCAACGCGCGCCGCACCCGCCTCCAGGCCCGCTACGGCATGGCCGACGACCTGGTGCAGCGGTACAACAGCCGCGCCGTGGCCCTGGCCGACGAGGCGCACGCGGTCGCCGCCGCGGGCCGCATCGTGGAGGCCAAGCGTCTCGCCAACGAGTCCCTCGCCTACAGCGCGAACATCCATCCCGTGATCCGCAAGAACGCCTCCGACGCGGTCGTCGGCATCCTGTTCTACCTGGTGCTGGCGATCCCGTTCGCGCTGTTCCTCGAGAAGCTGCTCGTCGGGCACCCCGACCTGCGCTGGCAGATCGCCGTGCAGGGCGTCGTTTTCGTCCTGTTCTTCGCGGCGTTGCGGGCTGTGCACCCGGCCTACCAGCTCGTGCGCAGTTCATACATGATCCTGCTCGGGTTCATCACGTTCGCCCTGGCCGGGCTGGTGACGGCGTTCCTGGCGGGGCGGTTCAGGAAGAACATCGCCGAGTTGCACCGGCGGCTCCAGGAGCGGGCCGAGGCGGCCGACGTGTCGCGCGCGGGCGCCCTGGCCACGGCCTTCCTCCTCGGCCTGTCGAACCTGCGCAAACGGCCCGTGCGCACCAGCCTCACCATCGGCACGCTCATCCTCACCACCTTCGTCATGCTCGGCTTCGCCTCGCTCACGTCCGACGCGGTGGACATCGAGTTCCCCCTCGGCAGAGCGCCCTACACGGGCCTGCTGCTGCGCGACCGGGGTCTGAGGGACGTGGCCGACGCCGCGGCCCCGTTGCGCGAGCTGTACGGCGAGAAGCACGTGGTCGTGCCGCGCGACTGGGCGGGCAACTTCGAGATTCCCCTGGGCAAGGCGCCCGAGCTGGCTGAGTTCGCCGTCTCGCACGCCGTGGGCGAGCGCACCTTCGAGGCCACGGCCAATGCGCTGCTGGGCCTGGGCTGGCGCGAGCCCGAGGTCACGCCGGTCCAGGGGGCCTTTGATGTGCTCGTCCGCTGGTTCGCGTCGAACACCGAGCTGGCCTGCTTCGTCTCACGCGCGATGGCCGACCAGTTGCACCTGGCTGACGAGGCGGTGAAGGCGGGCACCGCGACCGTGAGCCTGGGGGGGCGCCAGTACGCCGTGCTGGGCATCTTCAACGGCCCGCGGCTCGAGGCGGTGCTGGACCTCGACGGCGAGCCGCTGCTGCCGGTGGACATTCTGTCGGTGCGCGCCCCGGCCCAGGCGGGCGGCGCCGCCTACAGCGAGGAGGCCACCGAGATCCCCGACAACGTGCCCCGCTTGCCCGCCGACCGCGTGGTGATCGTGCCCGTCGAGGCCATGCCGTCGCGCAACCTCACCGCCTCGGTGGCCGTGGCGCTTCAGGGCCTGGACTACCGGGCCGCCCGCGAGGCGATCACGGCGCACCTCAAGCGCTCCGCCGAGCCGACCTACTACGGCCTCGACGGCGTGGCCTTCTACGGCGGCCGCTTCCGCATGCCGTCGCTGGAGGGCGTGCTTGAGCTGCTGCTGCCCATCGTGATCGCGGCGCTCACCGTGCTGAACACCATGCGCGGCAGCGTGTACGAGCGGCGGGGCGAACTGTACGTGTTCAACGCCGTCGGCCTGTCGCCCAGCCACGTGCGGGCGCTGTTCCTGGCCGAGGCGAGCGTGTACGCGGTCGTGGGCGCCGTGGGCGGCTATCTGCTCGCGCAGGGGGTGGGCGCCGGCCTCAAGGCCGCCGGGCTCACGGCCGGGCTCACGATGAACTACTCGTCGCTCGCCAGCGTGCTGGTGAGTGTGGTGATCATCGGGGTCGTGCTCGGGTCGAGCCTCTACCCCGCGCGGCTGGCCGCGCGCCTGGCCGCCCCCGCCGAGACGATGACCCGCCACCGCGAGACCGCGGCCGGCGACGCCCTCGAGCTCGACCTGCCCTTTACCTTCAACCGCCGCGACCGCGTGGCGATCGTGCCGTATTTCACCGACTGGTTCGAGAACTACGGCGAGGGCTCGGCGGGCGAGTTCTTCTGCACGCCTCCGCAGTGCGGCGTGCGGGCCGACGAGGCCGGCCGCGCCGAGCCGTTCGTCGAGACCACCACGTGGCTCAAGCCCTACGACCTGGGCGTGAGCCAGACCGTGACCCTGGTCGTGCGCCGCGTTGTGGGCGGGGCGTCTCTGCCTCGCAGAGAGAGAGAGGGCAGCACGCGGGGCACAGAGGCCCCGCCCACAGCCGAGACGTCCAACTCACGCGAGCGGGAAGACAACGTGGCCACCGTGGTGATGACGCGCAAGAGCGGCGACAAGGAGTCCTGGGAGCGCTGCTGCCACGCCTTCATCGGCCTGTTGCGCAAGCGCTTCCTTACGTGGCGCGCGATTCCCGACGCGGAGCGGCAGAGGCTGCTCGAGCGGGGAAGGCGCATGCTGGAGGCCGCGGCCGTGATGCGTGAAACGTGATGGGTGAGAAGGCGAGACGAAGAGAGGCGCTTGCCTTGCTCTCTTCTCCTCCCACGCATCACGTATCACGCATCACGCATCGAACAGGAAGCACTCTGTGAGCGTGGATGCCCCTCAGCCAAAGCACCCGCATCCGGTCATTGACCGCGAGCTGGAGGAGTATCGCAACCTCCTCGAGACTCCGTCGCGTTTCGGCTCGGGGTTCACGTGGGCCTCGGTGGCGGGCGCGCTGTTCTGCGGCCTGTTGATGTTTCCGGGCGCGATCTACCTGGGCCTCATGTCCGGCGTCGGCATGAACGTGGCGGCGACGTGGGTGACGGTGATCGTGTTCTCCGAGGTGGCGCGGCGCGCGCTGCGCGCGATGACGAAGGAGGAGATGGTCATCCTGCTGATGGTGGCGAGCGCGATGATCGGCGGCAGCGCGCTCCTGCCCGGCGGGCCGTTCGGCCAGCTCATCTGGCGCCAGTTCCTCGTCACGTCCGACGCGGTGAAGGATGCGGGCCTCTACGGCCAGTTCCCCGCGTGGTTCGCGCCGGCGCCCGATTCGCCGGCGCTGGTGAACCGCACGTTTTTCGACTCGGCCTGGGCCGTGCCGATCGCGCTGCTGGTGTTCATGGCCGTGATCGGATTCGTCCAGCAGTTCACCCTCGGCTACGCGCTGTTCCGCCTGTGCTCAGACGTCGAGCGGCTGCCCTTCCCGATGGCGCCCGTGGGCGCGCAGGGCGTCATGGCCCTCTGCGAGGGAGAGAAGGGCGACCGCACGTGGCGCTGGACGGTGTTCTCGCTGGGCGCGATGGTGGGCGTGGCCTTCGGCCTCGTGCAGGTGGGCGTGCCGGCGGTATCCAGCGCCTTCCTCGAGAAGCCCATCGTCATTCTGCCCATCCCGTGGTTCGACCTCACGCGCGTCACCGAAGACATCCTGCCCGCCACGCCTACCGGCATCATCCTGGACCTGGGGCTCGTCCTCACGGGCTTCGTCATCCCGTTCTGGGCCGTCGTGGGCTCGGCGCTGTCGGTGGTCCTCACCTTCGTGCTCAACCCGATTCTCTACCGCGCCGGCGTGCTCGCCTCGTGGAAGCCCGGGATGGACACGATCAACACCCAGGTGTGCAACTCGATGGACTTCTACTTCAGCGCCGGCATCGGCATGGCGCTTGGGGTGGCGGCGGTGAGCGTGTTCCAGACGGTGCGGCAGCTTCGCGCCTCGCTGCGCGAGATGAGGGCCAACCGGGCGGCGATCGGGGGCGGGGCGTCCCTGTCCCGCGGATCGCAGCGTGGGGACACGTCGCCCCCAAGCCTGTGGGCCACGCCGCCCGGGCGCGGCGACTGGTCGCTGAAGCTGTGCGCCATCGGCTACGCGGTCTCGGCCGCCGCGGTGGTGGCGGCCTGCAAGGCCCTCGTGCCGGGCTTCCCGCTGTTCTTCCTCGTCCTCTTCGCATTCGCCTACACGCCGCTGACGTCGTACCTCAACGCGCGCATCGCGGGCATCGCGGGGCTGCACGTGGACATCCCGTTCGTGCGCGAGGCGTTCATCCTGTTGTCGGGCGCGCGGGGCGTGGCCCCCTGGATTGCGCCGATGCCGATCGAGAACTACGGCGGCATGGCCCAGAGCCTGCGGACGCTCGAACTGACAGGCACGCGGCTGACGAGCCAGGTGAAGGCCTGGCTGCTCACCACGCCGCTCATCTTCGTGCTGTCGCTGGTGTTCTGGAGCTTCCTGTGGGCCGACGCGCCGATCCCCTGCGACCTGTATCCCTATGCGCAGAAGATGTGGGACCTGACGGCGAGGAATACGATGATCCTGTGGACCGCCACGACGGGCGAGCCGGGCACGGTGACGCTCTTCGAGCGCTCGTTCCATCCGGAGTTCCTGGGCGCAGGCTTCGGCTTCTCGGTGCTGCTGTTCGCCGTGCTGTCGGCGTTCGGGCTGCCGACGATGCTGGTCTATGGACTCGCGCGGGGCCTGGGCGCCATGCCGCACGGCCTGTTGCTGGAGTTGACGGGCGCCCTGCTCGCGCGCTACTACCTTCACAGGCGTTTCGGCCGCAAGCCGTTCCTGCTCGCCGCCCCGATTCTGCTGGCGGGCTATCTCGTGGGCACCGGCCTCATCGGCATGGTGGGGGTGGCCATAAGGCTGATCACCTCCGCGATCTCCATGGCCCCATTCTGAGGAAGACCCGAAACTCGGAATCCGAAACAATGTCAAAGCATAGAACCTCGAAGCACAAAACGAGCTGCATCGCAGGCGAGTCCCCTGGTCTCCGAGTCTTGTTTGGGTCTCTCGGGAATTGGGGTGTTGAGTCTGTTTCGGATTTCGAGTTTCGGGTTTCGGATTTGGTGTAACCTCATGGCCCAATCCGACACGATTCATTCAGGCGGCGAGGTGCAGGACCAGGTAATCCTCCCGCTGCGCGTCGCGGTGGGCATCTGCCTCCGCGGCATTCGCACGCGGTTGGGGCGGTCGGTCATCACGCTGTCGGGCGTGGCGCTGGGCATCGCGTTCCTGATGGCCGTGCTGTCGGGCTTCCACATCCAGCGGGCGATGAGCGCCGAGGCGGCCCTGGCCCGCGACGTCGAGCGCCGCCTGGCCGCGCTGCGCGGCGAGGTGGGCACGCTCAAGGGCAAGGCGTTCCTCGCCCTCGCGGCCCGGCCGAGCGACGCCGACGTGGCGTTCCTCGACGCGCTGGCGTCGGCAGGCGCCGTGGTGCATCGCGGCGCGCCCGCCGAGGCGCCGGAGGGCCTCCGCGGCGCGCTTCTCCTGGGCGACTATGAGCCGCTGCTCGCCACGGCGGCCCCTGCCGAACCGTTCTTCGTCTTCCGCAGGCCCACGGCGGCCGACGCGCGGCTCCGCTACCTCGGCCTCGAGCTTCGGCCCGAGGGGGTGGCCCTCGCGGCGAAGCGCGAGCGCCAGGCCGCGTATCGCATGGCCTGGATCGTCGCTGTGTCCCTGCTCGTCACGGTCGGGTGCATCGCCAACGCCATGCTCATGTCGGTGACCGAGCGTTTCCGCGAGATCGGCACGATGAAGTGCCTGGGCGCGCTGTCGAGCTTCGTGGTCAAGCTGTTTCTCATCGAGAGCCTGCTGATGGGCCTCGCGGGTGCAGTGCTGGGCGTGACGCTCGGCATAGCTTTTCCGCTGGCGGCCTACGGTTACACGTTTGGCGTGGGCCGGGTGGTGGGCGCGGTGAGCTTCGGCACGCTGGGGCTGTACGGCGGGCTGTGCCTGGCCGCCGGCGTGGCGCTGGCCATGGTGGCGGCCATCTATCCCGCGCGCGTGGCGGCGAAAATGGTGCCCGCGGCAGCCCTCGCATCGCATGTGTGAGGGGTGGCACGTGATGCGTGATGCGTGAGAAGAGAAGAGCGTGGCGCGCTTTTCCTCCTCTCACGCATCACGCATCACGAGACTTCGGCATACGAGGAAGACTGTGGAACCCAGCGCGAGTGCCCTTCACGACCTGCTCTACGGAATGGACGATGCCTCGGCGCGCCGCACCGTCGTCTCGGCGCGCGAGGTGTGGAAGGTCTATCAGATGGGCAGCGTGGAAACCCAGGCCCTCCGCGGCGTGTCGCTCGACATCTTCGCCGGCGAATACCTGTCCATCATGGGGCCCTCGGGCAGCGGAAAGAGCACACTGTTCAACATGATCGGCGGGCTTGACAAGCCGACCTCGGGCAAGGTGTTCATAGACGAGGTGGACATCGCGCAACTCGACGCCTTCGAGCTGGCGTGGCTCCGCTGCCGGAAGATCGGCTACGTGTTCCAGACGTTCAACCTCATCCCCGTGATGACGTGCCTGGAGAACGTGATGCTGCCGATGGTGTTCGCCGGGCTGTCGAGCGACGACGCGCGCGAGAAGGCGGCATGGCTGCTCAAGCTCGTGGGCCTCGGCGAGCGCCTCAAGCACAAGCCGCCCCAGCTCTCGGGCGGCCAGCAGCAGCGTGTGGCCTGCGCCCGCGCGCTCGCGAACGACCCCGCCATCCTGCTCGCCGACGAGCCGACCGGCAACCTCGACCTGCGGACCGGCGAGGAGATCATCGATCTTCTTCATCGCCTTAAGGCCGAGCACGGCGTCACCATCATCACCGCCACCCACGACATGAAGATGCTCGCTGTCTCGGACCGCGTGGTGTGGATTCGCGATGGGCTGTGCGACCGCCTCGAGGAGCGGAAGGACCTGGAGATCAAGGTGGGCGAGATCCGATGACGAACTGCCGCGACGCGATCATCCAGGCCCGCGGCGTCCGCCGCATCTACCGCCTCGAGGGCGAAGAGGTGCACGCTCTCCGCGGCATTGACCTCGACATCGCCCGCGGCGAGTACCTCTCGATCATGGGCCCCTCCGGCAGCGGCAAGAGCACGCTGTTCAACATGATCGGGGGGCTGGACCGCCCCACGGCAGGCGAAATCCTGCTGGACGGCAAGGACATCGCATCGCTCACCGAGCGCAAGCTGGCCTGGCTGCGCTGCAACAGGATTGGCTACATCTTCCAGACGTTCAACCTGCTGCCCACGCTCACGGCCCTGGAGAACGTGCGGCTGCCGCTCGTCTTTGCGGGTGTGAGCCCGTCGGAGGCCGATCGCCGCGCCGCCGCCACGCTCGAGCGCGTGGGCCTCGGCCACCGCCTGCACCACCGGCCCCCCGAACTCTCCGGCGGTCAGCAGCAGCGCGTCGCCTGCGCCCGGGCGCTCGTCAACAACCCCGCCGTCGTCCTTGCCGACGAGCCCACCGGCAACCTGGATCTGCGGACGGGCGAGGAGATCCTCGCCCTGCTCCGCGAACTCCAGCGCGAGCGCGGCGCCACGGTCGTGTGCGCCACCCACGACATGAAGATGCTCGCCGCCTCCGACCGCGTGGTGTGGATTCGCGACGGACAGATCGAGCGGATCGCCCACCGCGCCGAGCTTGATATCACGGTCGGCACCATGGACGGGCAGACCGTGGCGTGAGCCAGCGGCCGGGGAGGTTCACAGAATCGGCCAGGTCGCGGGCCGTCCGGTCTGGCCGGGTCGCGAGCGGAGCGCTCGCCGTTCCGGTGCGGTGCTGCACCAGAACGTCCATCCCCGCCTGGGCGGCAACGAGCTAGTTCATAGCTGGCAAGCACTTACGTTTCGGAGGGCGGCCGGCGCGGCATTTGCTGCTGGGGCCGTAGTTCCGGGTGTTGTCTGATTCGGTCAGGAGGATGGCTCATGCCAGAGGCAAGCCGCCTGGAGGTGAAGGGCTGGCAGCACACGTGCCCCAAGTGTGGGTACGAGAACGGCTTCCACATCAGCTTTCGCGGGGACGCGCGGCCCGAGGCGGGGGGCGAGACAACGGTGTGGCTGATCTGCCCGAGCTGTAGCGCCCCCTTCGATGTGGGCCTGCGCGTGCGTCTCGCGGATGTTCCAAAGGCGTGAATCGCGCGCCGGGCCGCGTCACCCGTCTGCCAACGCCTGCCGGACGAGTCAACCCAAATGGGCGTGAGCCGCGGCATTCACCTTGTTGAGCAGTTGCGTGGCCTGCTTGTTCTTCGGGTCGAGCTTCCGGGCCCGCTTGCATAGCTTCCTCGCCCGCTCGTACCATCCGCCCTCATAGAGATCGCTCGCCGCCAGAATGTACCCGAGCGCGGGATGACCGTCGTACATCTCGTTCAGCAGCAACTCCAGTGAACTGGCCGCGCCGGAGCCGCTCTTCCCGGGCTGGCCGTAGACGGCCTCCACCAGGGCGTCGTTATCCACCAGCGTCCGCGCCAGCAGGGGGCTGTCGCGGTGCTCGGCGAGAACGCGCCGCAGGACCACGCACGCATCGTCGAAGAGCTCGACCGCGTAGTTGAACTCCCGCAACAGGGCTCGGCGGGCGCGGTCAATGATCCGCTCGCCTTCCCGCAGGAAGCCTTCCACGTGTTTGGGCGCGTTGGGCCGCTGAAGCACCTTGCGGAGAGCGTCGTACTTCGGCTCGTACCGCTCGACCTGGTAGGCGTTCTCCTTCGTCTTCATGCACTGGTGGAAGAGCGAGCCCACCAGGATGTCGAAGAGCATGGCCGAGCTGGCCTCCATGACGTCGGCACGCTCCTGGCTGCGAAACAGCCAGTGGCACTCCTCCTTGAGATCGAAAAGCTCGTTCTCCACGAAGGCGTCGAGCTCGACGAACGGAATCCCTCTGATATCGCCCCGCCGCCTGACCATGTCGTTCAACTTGGCGCGGGCGCGCAGAAACAGGAGCGCGAGGCCTGCCACCCGCTCCTGCTCCTCGCGCGTCATCCGCAATCCGGCCGTCGGTGCCACGGCACGAGCCTCCTCTGCACGTCCGCTGCATCGCCACTCCACGCCGCCGCATCCTACCACAGCGCGCTGCGCGGATCAAGCTCTTGCACGCCGCGCGCCCTTCTGCTACGATCTGGCCATGGCTGAACCGGCAACGCTGCGAATCCTGGACGCCAATGCGAATCGGGCGCGCGAGGCGTTGCGTGTCGCCGAGGACTATGCACGCTTCGCCCTCGACTCGGCCCGCCTCGCGGATGCGCTCAAGGGCCTCCGCCACCGCCTCCGCGGCCAGCTCGATGCCCTCGGCATCCCCGGCGAAGCCCTTCTCGCCGTCCGTGACACCCCGGGCGACGTGGGCACCGCCCTCACAGCGCCCGCCGAGCTGCGCCGAGCCTCGGCTGCCGACGTGGCGAAGGCCGCCCTCAAGCGCCTCGAAGAGGCCCTCCGCTGCCTCGAAGAATACGGCAAGACGCTCAGCCCCGACGCCGCCCGTGGCATCCAGCACCTCCGCTACGCCGCCTACGAGCTCGAGCTCCAGCTCTTCAAACTCCCGCGCGGCCGCCTGGCTCAGGCACAGCTCTACGTCATCCTCGGCCCCGCGCAGGGCCGGCACACCGACCTCGCAGAAGCCGGGCGCGCGGCACTGCGCGGCGGAGCCGACATCCTTCAGCTCCGCGATAAGAGCGCCTCCGCGCCCCAGCTCCTCGCCCTCGCCCGCCAACTGCGCGAGGCCACCCGCGAGCACGACGCCCTCCTCATCATCAACGACCGCCCAGACATCGCCCTGCTCTGCGACGCCGACGGCGTGCACCTGGGCGCCGACGACCTGCCCCTCCGCGCCGCCCGCCGCCTGCTCGGCCCCACCCGTATCCTCGGCGCCACGGCCAACACGGTGGAACTCGCCCAGCAGGCCGAGGCCGAGGGCGCCGACTACATCGGCTGCGGCGCCGTCTTCCCCAGCCCCTCGAAGCCCGACCGCGAGGTTATCGGCCCGGTACGGGCCGCCGACGTGGCCCGAGCCGTCCGCATCCCAGTCTTCGCCATCGGCGGAATCACCACCGATAATGTCGGCGAGGTCCTCGCCGCGGGCGCCGACCGCGTCGCCGTGATCAGGGGCATCCTGGACGCCGACGACGTCGAGGCCGCCGCTCGCGCGTTCTGCGACAAGCTCCGAGGACCGCGCGATGCTTGAGAACCGCCGCGTCCTCCTCCTCACCGACGGCCACCTGGGCGTCTTCACCTCGAAGACGGCCACCTGCATCCTGCGCTACCGGCCCCGCGACGTCGTGGCCCTGCTCGACCGCAACGAGGCCGGCCGCGACCCCGCCGACCTCGTGGGCGTGGGCCGCGGCATCCCCATCGTCGGCTCCGTCGCCGAGGCCATGCGCTACCAGCCCCGCTCCCTGCTCATCGGCATCGCCCCCGCCGGCGGCGCCCTGCCCGACGACTGGCGCCAGTTCATCCGCGAGGCCATCGAGCGCGGCCTCGACATCATCAGCGGCCTCCACCTCATGCTCGCCGACGACCCCGAGTTCGGACCCCTCGCGCGCGACCACGGCGTCACCATCCACGACGTCCGACGCCCCCCCGAGGGCATCCCCCTCGGCGCCAACCTCGCCCGCACCCTCCCCTGCAAACGCATCCTCACCGTGGGCGCCGACTGCGCCATCGGCAAGATGCTCGTCGCCGTCGAACTCGCCGACGCCCTCGCCCGCCGCGGCCGCGACGCCCGCTTCGTCGCCACGGGCCAGACCGGCATCATGATCTCCGGCTCCGGCATCGCCATTGACCGCGTGATCTCCGACTTCGTGCCCGGCGCCGTCGAGATGATGCTCGTCGAGAACAAACACCACGAGGTCCTCGTGGTCGAGGGCCAGGGCACCCTCATCGAGCCCGCCTACTCGGGCGTCACCCTCGGCCTCATGCACGGCTGCGCCCCGCACGGCATGGTCTTCTGCCACCAGCCCACCCGCACGCGCCTCCGCCACCACCCCGAGGTGCCCATCCTGCCCCTGCCCCAGTTCATCGCCCTCTACGAGCGCCTCATGGCCCCCCTCTTCCCCTCCAAGGTCATCGGCCTCGCCCTCAACTGCGTGGACCTCTCCGATGCCGCCGCCCGCGATGCCATCGCCCACGCCGAGGCCGACACCGGCCTCCCCGCCACCGATGTCATCCGCTTCGGCCCCGACAAGCTCGCCCAGGCCGTCGAGGCCCTCCTCTGACCCCGCCCGCCCATACCTGCTCATCGCTCGGACAGGCTCGCGACGCCCGGAACCACGAGAATCGTCCATTCTCGCCATTCTACCCATACTTGCTCACCCTCCGGGCAGAGCCGGTATGGACAGAACCGCGAGAATCGCCCATTCCCGCCCTTCGGCTCATACTTGCTCACTCTCCCCCCTCACTATTGAGCAAGTATGGGCGACGGCCCCTGGGTCAAGCGACCCCGGCGGTCGCCGCCCCGCCTAACCGCCTGGCGCGCCACGGCTTACGCCTCCAACGCGTGCCAGATGTCACCGCGTGACAGGCACGGTTTCCCTGCTTCCGCCTCCAAAGGCGGCCGCGAGCGTCTCGCTTGCGGCTCGCTTCATCCGTTCGACAAGCGGGACCCTTGTCGCCACGAGGGGCCGCAACAAAGACTGCCTACAGAAATGGCCCACCCCCCTCGGAGGGTGTGGGCAGGAACTGTAGGCAAGGTGGTTCTCTCTGGAGCCTGAAGGGCTCGCATGGGATAGCCCAGGGCAACGCCCTGGGTTCAGCGGGATTCACGGGTCCAGCCCTGAAGGGGCGAGATAGAAGCTCTCTATTCCGCCCTGTCAGGGCTGCCGCGGGGCGGTCTGGTTCCCAGGGCGTTGCCCTGGGCTATCCCATTTCGCTCCTTCGGAGCTCCCGCAGCGACCCACAATTCCGGCCCACCCCCCCTCGGAGGCCCGGTTGCGCCGCCGGGCGGCATTCGGTATGATGCGCACGACAGGGGAGGCCCAGCCCGGAGGCCCCACGGCCCATGCGTGCCACCTGCCGCGATCTCGACCTGACCCTGCGCCGCACCTTCCGCATCTCGCGGTCCGCGGTGGACGTGGCGGAGAACGTGCTCCTGGCCATCGAGCACCAGGGCCTCACCGGCCTGGGCGAGGCGCATCCCTACGACTTCCGCGGCGAGGACCGCTGCCGCATCCTGCGCGCCCTGGAGTTCTTCGCCCGCTGGCTCGAGGGCCAGGCGTCCCTGGTCGAGGCGTTCGCGGATGTGCGCGCCGACGGCCCGCCCGACGCCTGGCCGCGCGCCGTCGCCAACCTGCTCGACTGCCTGCCGCCCGAGGTGCGCACGAGCCGCGGGGCCATGGCCGCGCTCGACGTGGCGCTCCACGACCTCGCGGGCCAGAGGCTCGGCCAGCCGCTCTGGCGCCTCTTCGGCGCCGACCCCGCCAAGGCCCCCCTCACCTCGTTCACCATCGGCATCGCCCCCGTGCCCGAGATGCAGGAGAAGGTGCGCGAGGCCGAGCCCTACGCCATCCTCAAGATCAAGGTCGGCACACCCAACGACCTGGCGATCCTCGACGGCATCCGCGCCGTGACCGACAAGCCGCTGCGCGTGGACGCCAATGCCGCCTGGACCGTGCCCGAGGCGATTGACAAGATCCGCGCCCTCCAGCCCTACGGCATCGAGTTCATCGAGCAGCCGATCCCGCCGGGCGACATCGCCGGCCTGCGCGAGCTGCGGCGCGCCGTCTCGCTGCCGATCCTCGCGGACGAGAGCGTGACGACGGCAGACGACATCCGCGCCCTGGAGGGCGCCGTGGACGGCATCAACGTGAAGCTGATGAAGTGCGGCGGGCTGGCCGAGGCGCGGCGGATGATCGCCCTCGCCCACGCGCTGGGCATGACGGTCATGCTCGGCTGCTTCATCGAGAGCTCGGTGGCCATCACCGCCGCCGCCCACCTCGCCCCGCTGGTGGAGTACGCCGACCTCGACGGCCACCTGCTGATCTCGAACGACCCCTACACCGGCGTCGCGCTCGACGCCGCCGGCCGCCTCCTCCTGCCCGACCGCCCCGGCCTGGGGCTCCTGCCGCGGGCATGATCGCGCCTACTTCTTGGGGGCCTGCGGCTCGTCCGGCCCGCGGCGCACGCACCGAAAGCCGTACTGCTCGTAGCCGAAGCACACGTCGGCCAGCGCCGGCGTCTCGTAGCTGCGCGCGGCCGATCGGCACAGATCGGCGCTGGAGCGCCAGCTTCCCCCCCGAATCACACGCTCGGTCCCCTTCGCCGGGCCGCGGGGGTCTTGGGCCTCCGTGTGCTGGTAGGCGTCCTCGGCATAGGCGTCGTTGCACCACTCGGCGGCGTTGCCGTGCATATCCACCAGCCCCCACGGGTTCGGCAGCTTCTGGCCCACGGGGTGCGTGGCGCCCCCGGCGTTGTCGGCCAGCCAGGCGAAGTCGCGCAGCACCACGGCGTTGTTCCCGCACGAGTAGCGGCTCGAGGTGCCGGCGCGGCAGGCATACTCCCACTCGGCCTCGGTCGGCAGGCGGTAGCCGTTCGCCGCGAAGTCGCACTCGTACGTCGTGCCGCTCTCCTTGTAGCAGGGCTTCAGGCCGTCGCGCAGCGACCGCAGGTTGCAGTAGCGCACCGCGAAGGGCCAGCTCACCCGCACCACGGGCTTGTCGAGGCCGTAGAAGCGGTCGGCCTTGCCCTCGCGCGACGCCTCGCAGGGGTTCTTGCCCATCAGATCGCGGTACGATTGCTGCGTGACCTCGTGCTTGTCGATGTAGAAGGCGCTCAGCCGCACGCGGTGCACGGGCTTCTCGTCATCGGCCCCGTCCGAATCGCCCATGCGGAACTCGCCGGCGGGGAGCAGCACCATCTCGATGCCCGACTTGGTGATGAACGGCTTCGGCTTCCCCGCCTCGTCGCGTGCCTTGTCGGTGCTCGAGCACGCGCCGAGGAGCAATAGCAGGCTGAACGCGACGGGCCAGTTCCTGGTCGGCTTCTCCGGCATGCCTGGCTTCCTCATGATGGAATCGCTCGGCGGCTCAGTGCCGCGCCCCTTCGTGCCCGGCGGGGCTGCGCAGGACCTTCTGCGCCCGGGCGCGCACCTCTCGGGCGATCTCGCCCATCCTCGGCTCGAGGGCCATGAGCAGGCCCGCGCGCTGGCGCACCAGCTTGATCGCGAGCCGCCCCTCGCCCACCAGCTCGTCCTGATTCCCGCCGATTTCGACGATCGCGGCCGTGAACTTCTTGCAGCGCTCGAAGGCGTCGGCGCCCTCATAGTCTAGCATAGTGCCGCGGAATTCGTCCACCATCTTCTGCGCTTCGTCGGGCGTCCTGATCGCGTCGCGCCGCTTGGCCACATAGCCGTCAATCATCCCCGTGAGTTTCTCCAGCTCGGCGATGCGGCCGGCCAGCTCGGGGTGCGCCTGCTTCTGCTCGGCCAGGTACTGGAGCACGTCGCGGCCGAAGTCCACATAGGTCTGGATGCGCCCGCGGATGTGGCGGATGAAGACCATCACCTCGTCGAGCGAGCGCAGGATCTCGTCGCGGCGCTTCTTCTGCTCGCCCTTCTGGTAGATGGGGTTGAGGAAGTCGCGGTTCGCACACGTCGCCCGTCCCTTGTAGTGCGACTGCTGACCCTCGAGGTCGAGGATGTACTCGCACGGCCCCACGCCTAGAGTGTTCCGCACGATGTCGAGCACGGTGAAGGTGTCCAGCGGGGTGCCGCCGGTGCGGCCGAGGGGGTAGATGATCGCCGGCCCCTCCCAGCGGAAGGGCTTGGACAGTGGCTGGAGGAAAGCCTCGCCCTGCCCGTCAATCCAGCAGGGATAGAGGAAGCTGCCGAGCACGGTCGTCCACCGCTTGCGGTCGCGGGGGATGGTGCTGGCATTGCCGAGCCAGTGCTTGACGTACTGCCCGTCGCTCCGCTGCGCGATGATCTCCCAGCTATCCGCGAGGCCGTCCTCCCGCCGCCAGTCCATCCGCCACTGGGCGGGGAAAGGCGGCTTCCAGTCGAGCTTCACGATCTTCCCCGCATCGTCCTTCGCCACGTCGCGCACGTGCCAGATGCCCGGGGCGTCGAGCGCGGCGACCCATATCTTGCCCTTGGAGCCGAAGGGGATGCAGGACGCCCTGAGCTGCCTGTCCTTGCCTTCGCCCGAGATCACGGCCTCCACGTCGTCGCCCCGCACGTCCCACACCGCCATCACAAGCGATTCGTTGTTCGGCAGCAAATGGATGAGGAAGTTCTCGCTCGGCAGCTCGCCCCTGGCCACGGGGATTTCCGTCGCGTCCACCACGATGTCATCGGCGAAGAAGTCGGGCAGCACGGCGAAGCGGCAGGGGGCCTTGACGGCCAGCCCCGTCGTCGCGGCGCCGATGGGCGCCGTCTCGATGAACGCCTGTCCCATGCGCAACTCGATGCGCAGGCCGCCCTGAGAGCCATTGGGGAGCTTGTACGCCACGTCCACCGCGCACCCGGCTGGTGCGTTCTTCGTCACAGTGACAGTGCTCGGCGGCCCCACGCTTCTGACGGGCAAGTCCGTCAACTGGGCGCGAAGCGTCGGCTCCTTCCCGCTGAGGGAATAGACCTCAATCAGCGCGCCGTGATGCACCTCCACGGCCAGGCGGTCGTTCGCAATGACCGCGCTGTTGCCGGCCTTGAGCGGCCGCGGCGTCTGGCTCTCGGGGAGCTTCTCGATGCCCTCCTTCTTGGCCCAGCGTGCTGCGAAGAACGCGGAGGTCGAGGGCGTCATCTCGAACACGCTCACGCCCGTTGCCGCCGCCTCCTGCTTCGCCGCCTTGTCGAAGGGCACGTAGTCGCCCTCGTAGAGGCGGAAGGCGTCCACGCGGAACGCCACGTTCGGGCGGTTGCAGCTCACATAGGCGAACCAGCCCTCGGCGAAAGGCTTCTCGACCTTGAACGTCACGTGAAGCTCGGTCCACTTGTCCTTGGCGATGGCAAACTTCTGGGAGCGCACCGCGCGGTCCCAGGGCTTGGCCGAGCGCTCGATCTCCAGTTGCACCTCGGTCGGCTCGGCGACGCTCTTGACGGATGCCGCGAAGGTATAGGTCTTGCCCTGCTGGCCGCCCGGGGCGAGTTGGCCGAACTGCACGCCCCATTCGCCCGTGGCCTCGATGGTCACGAGCGCGCTCCGCTTGCCCTCGAAGGCATCCTGGTCGTCCACCTTGAACTCGGCCTTCGTGCCGCCGCCCTTGTCCATCCTCCACGGCCCGGCCCCGCCCATTTCGAAGTTCGGGTCCTCGAACAGATTCCTCGGCGCCTCTCCCGCCCACGCCGCGAGGGAGAGGGCGAGGAGTGAAACGGCCGACACGCGATAGCGGCTGCCATAGCTCACGAGCATTCTCCTTCGGTTTCCGGATTCCACATTCCAGATTCCAGACCGCAGAGGTTGCTTCCTCAATCTGTAATCTGGCATCTGGAATCTGGGCTCTCAGTGCCTCGGCGCCTCGTAGCCCGCCGGGGCGCGGAGGATGGCCTGGGTGCGGCGGCGAAGTTCCCTGGCGATGTCGCCCATGCGCGGGTCGCTCGCCATCGCGAGGCCCGCCCGCTGCCGCAACACCTTCACGGCCATGCGGCACTCGCCGACCAACTCGTCCTGCGCGCCGCCGATGCCGACCAACGCCTTGGTGATCTGCTTGCAGCGGTCGAGTGCGTCGGCGCCTTCGTAGCCCACCAGGTTCCTGCGAAAGTCGTCCACAAGGGCCACCGCGTCCCCGGCCGGGCGAATGGCCCCTTGGCGGTTCGCGTAGGCCGACTCGATGCGCTTCAAGACGCCCTGCATCTGGGTGAGGGCTTCGGCCAGCTCGGGCTTCGCCTTCCTCTGGTCTTCGAGCCAGGCGAACTGCTCGCGGCCAAACTGAGCGTATGCCTCGATCCGCCCGCGAACGAGCTGGACGAAGGCCAGCACGTCATCAAGGGCTTTCTCCACCTCGGCCCGCCTCTCGCCCTGCTGCTTCGCGGCGTAGATGCCGTCGAGCCGGGTGCGCGTGGCACATGTGGCCGCGCCGCGGGCCACTTTGCGTTGCCCTTCCACATCCAGCACATACTCGCACGGGCCGACGCCCAGGCACTCGCGCACGGCGTCCACCAGCGTGAAGCGGTCGAGCGGCGTGGCCTGCACGCGGTGGAGGGGATAGAGGAGCGCCGGCCCCTGGAATCTCAGCCCCTTCTTCAGCGGCTGGAGAAAGCCCTGGCCCTCCCGGTCGAGCCAGCACGGGTACTGGAACGTGCCGAGCACCGTCGTCCACCGCTGGCGATTCGCCTTCATCCAGTCGGGCGTGCCCACGCGGTCGCTCTGCCCGAACCAGTCGGGCTTGTCGAACTTGCCGTCGGGGAGCTGGATGAGCATCTCCCAACTGTCGTTCAGCCCGTCATCGAGCCGCCAGTCCACCCGCCACTGGGCCTGGAAGGGGGCCTTCCAGTCCAGCTTGAGCACCCGGTCGGCGTCCTCCTTCGCCACGTCGCGGACGTGCCACACCCCCTTGTCGGCGAGGGCGGCCAGCCAGAGGGTCTTGGACTTGCCGTAGGGGATGGTCGAGGCCGTGATGCGCCGCTGCTCGCCCTGCCCCGACATGGTGATGAACGAATCCTCGCCCTGGTCGGGCGAGATGGCGGCCAGGATCGCTTCCCCGTCGCCCACGAAGTGCAGCAGGAAGTTCTCGAAGGGCAGGTCGGCCCTCCCCGCGGGAATGGCCGAGGCGTCCACCACGATATCGTCGGCGAAGAAGTCGGGCATCACGGCGAAGCGGCACGAGGCCTCGATGCGGAGCTCTGTCGTGCCCGCAGTTGCGGTCGTCTTCACGAAGGGACGCCCCGTGCCCAACTCGACCTGGAGGCCGAACAGCTCGACCGCGACCACGCCCTGGGCGTTCTTGATGGCCCTCACGTGGGGGGCCGGGGTTGCCTTGGCGGCGCCGATGGGCTGGAGCGTGGCGAGGAGGCGAGCGCCGTCCGCGGCGAGGGAATAGAGGTCAATCACCGCGGCGCCCTTCCGCACCACGATGGCCACGCAGTTGTTCATTGCCGCTGCATCCCCCTTGAACGCATGGTCCGTCTTCCCCTCCGCGACCTGCGTCCAGCCGTCCCGCTTCCCCAGCGCCTCGGGGGCGAGGGGAGCGGCGGACGCCGCCCCGGTGTCAAACAGCCGGACTGCGACGGGAGGGCCTTCTTCTCCGGCCGACACAAACGAGAAGGCCATAAGAACGGCCAGGAGTGTGTTGGCGGTCACTAGCTTCCTTCCTTGTTCGTGTTTGTAATTCGGCCTCTAGGCGGCTCTTGTCGACTCCTTGGTTCCCCTCTTACGCGGTTCCCGAAGACCGCCTGAAGGCGGAACTACGAACGAGTGAACGGTTTACTTCCCCTGAAGCATGCGCTCAATCAATGGCGCAAGTTCCTTCGACAATGGCGAGGCCGGGTGCGAGGCGCACTCGGCCCTCAGGCGCCGCACGTGCAGCCGGCAGCGGGCGAGGGCGGCGTCCTGGGCCGAGCCAATCGCCCGAATCGCCTCGCCGAGCTTCTGACACTCCTCCAGCGCGTTCTCCTCGCCGATGAGCGCGACGACGCCGTCCGCCATCCGCTTCGCGGCTTTGGGCAGATCATCCTTTATCGCCGCGGCTTGTTCGAGGTGGCTCACAATCGCCAGGCAGCGCTCTGCACCCTCGTGCTTCTGGCAGAGCGCGCGAAGCTGCTTCGCCGATTCGCCGTATTGCCCGATTCGCGCCTGGACGCGCGCGACATGATCCACCATCTGCGCAAGGCGGTCCTTGATCTCGTCTCTCGCCGCCTTGTCCTTCTTCCTCTTGAACTGCTGTTCGACCCAATGGCTCACCTGTTCGGGAGTTGGATTGGCCTCGGACGCGAGCCCCTCGGCCTGGAGCACGTATTGGCACGGCCCGACGCCGAGGGTGTTCCGCATCACGTCCATCGGCAGGATCGTCGTCAGCGGCGTGGCCTTCGTGCGGTCAATCGGATAGATGACCGTCGGCCCGTCAGGGAGCGCCACGCCTGCCGGCGGGCCCTTCTCGTAGTCGTACGACACGGCCAGGCCATCTTTGCCCGCCATGCTGCACCGCCACTTCGCGGGAAATGGCGGCTGCCAGTCGTCCTTCGCCCCCGCCGCGCGACTGTGCCAAATCCCCTTCTCTTCCAAAAACGCGAGCCAGACGCTCTTGCCACTGACCAGGTGGATGCTCCCTCCAACAGTCGCCTTCGGCAGCGGCGCCTGCGAGACCCACATCTCCATCGCGTCGCCGCCGTCCAGCAGGCGCAGGAAGTGGCTCTCAACCGGGAGGACGGCTCCGGCGGCGGCCTTGGTATCGAGAACCATGTCGTCGGCGAAGAACTCTGGTACTACAACGTACCGAGCCGCCGAGTCCGTCAAGAGGCTGTCGGCCCCCTGGGATGGACGGATCTCCAACACTCCCTCTCCCGTTGTCAGGCGGAAGCGCGCGACTGGCTGGGCCTTCACGTGATAGAGGGCCTCAACCGCGACGGCGCCGGGGGTATTCTCGACGGCTCTGAACGAATTGGGGAGGAGCGCGACCGCTCCGCGCCCCTCAGACGGGCCGAAGATCAGCGCACTGCCCCGGCAACAGATGCCCGCGGTCGCCCTGGAGTAAACGTGCAGGTTGCAGGCCCCGCTTGAGAGGATGGCCGTCAGCCTATCGTTGACGAGAGCAACGTCGCCTCTGAACTTGTGTGTGAGGTCGCCGTCGGGAATCTGCTGCCAACCGGTCCTCTTGGCGACATCCTCCGCGGAGGGGCGCGCCACGAAGCGTGTCCCCGTGTCGAAGATGCGGCAGAAGGGGGTGTCGGCCTCTTTCTCGGCGGCAAGGGCCAGGGCCGAGGCGGCGAGGGCGAGGCAAGACACACGGACAGACACGGACAGACACGGGCGGGCAGCGTTGGTTCTGAGGGGCATCAGTCCGTGTGTGTCCGTGCGTGTCCGTGTCATTTTCCGGGCCATCCAACCATCCCTTCATCCACCCATCCATTCACCCATTTTCCCCCCGTCATTTCCAGTCGGGATACATGTCGGAGCCATCCTCGGTCAGTTTCACGGGCGTTCCGCCCGCGGCGGGGATGAGGTAGAGTTCCCACGGGCCGCGCTCGCTCACGCCCTGGCAGAAGACAATCCACTTGGCGTCGGGGCTGAAACGGCCATAGCGCTGCACGCCGCCGAAATGGGTGACGAGGCGGTTCTTCGCGCCGTCGGGGGCGATGGTGGCAATGTGGGTCTCGGTCTCGTAGATGATGAGCGAGCCGTCGGGGGACCAGTGGGGCTCGCAGGCGCCCTGCTGGTCGTAGAGTTTCGTCGGCTTGCCGCTGCCGTCAGAGGGCACGAGCCAGAGGCCGTTGCCGGCGTCCCATCGGCAGGCGAAGGCGATGGTTTTGCCGTCCGGGCTCCAGGCGGGGCCGGAGGGGTGGGGGAAGCCGTCGGGCGTGAGGGTCTTTTCGGCGCCCGAGGCGAGGTCGCGGGTGAGGATCGTCTCGCCGCGGCGGAGGACGAGCTTCGAGGCGTCGGGCGACCATTCGGCCTGGTCGCCATCGCAGATGCGTTCGGTCTTGGAACCATCGGCGGCCATCCGCCACACCCCGGGCTTGCCGCCGCGGGTGGAGGTGTACAGGATGCTCTTGCCATCGGGGCTCCAGACGGGGTCAATGTCGTTGTCGTCGGCGGTGCCCTGGGTGAGCTGCTTGAGGCCCGAGCCGTCGGCATTGATGGCCCAGATGCGCCATTGGTCAGAGCGGTTGGAGGAGAAGACGATCCGTCCCGTCCGCTCGGCGGCGAAGCCAGTGGCCGCGGCAGCCACGATGAGCAGAGTGCACCTGATCATTTTCTGCTCCGGTCGAAGGTGATGAATGCCTCGTTCTCGAAGAGCTGTTTTGCGAGCAGCCTGTAGCCCTCCGCCAGAGGGTGGCTGGCGTCGGCGTAGTGGACGCTGGGGAGCGGGTCGGGGCAGAAGTACGGGATGTTGTTGTACGACAGCCAGTCCTCGACGGCGACCTTGCGGGCGGCGTAGACCTTCTGGTTCTCTTCGGTGAGCAGGTGCTCGTTGAACGGGCCGACGAGCACGAATACACGATTGCCGCGGGCGCGGAGCAATTCGACGGTCTCGCGGAAGAAGCGCCACTGGAGCGACGTCTCAAGCTCCACCCAGGCGAAGCTCTGTTTCGTGATGCCCTGCTCGGTCCAGGGCCGTGTGTCGGGCCTGGGCGAGGGAGTCTGATCGGGCGACGGCAATCGGAGGGTGATGGCCGCCCCTGGCCATTCGTAGGGGTGCTCCAGCGTCCACGAGTGCACGTCCTTGCTCTCGAAGTAAGCGATCTGGACGTGTTTCCTCCAGGCGTGGAAGGGCAGGCCGCGCTCGAGGACAATGCCCACCCGCTCCGAGTAGGGCTCGCGGTAGCACGGGATGCGCGGCATGAACTGCGGCACCAGCGTGGGGTGATTGAAGGCGAACTCCTTCTCGGTGCTGAGGTCGTGGCGGGACGAGCTCATCCAGAGCAGGTTGCAGTGGAGCACGACGTTGCGGTTCCGAATGGCGTCAGCATAGTGCCGCACAAGACCGAGCATGGCGGCGGGGTGGATGCCGTCCACGCCCAGGTTGGCGAAGCGCTCGCTGCCCGCCAGCTCGTTGAGGTAGTGGCTGAGCGTGCCGTCCGTGGCCACGTAGTGGCCCCAGACCACGGAGTCGCCGACGACCAGGGTCTGTCGGCGGCCGACGGCGGCTCGGCTGAGGCGTGAGTACATCCAGTAGTCGTTGCCCAGGGCAAAGGGCAGGCGGTGGTCGGGCTGGAGCCGCAGCGGCTCGACGAACGGCCAGACAACGGGCAGCAACGTCAGCACGGCCACGATAACGGGCAGCGCAACCGCCCACTCGCGCGGGGCAAGACGCACGTCGTTCGAACCGAACCGAAGATCAACCGTATCGGGCATTGGTCGAAAGTCCAAAGTCGAAAACCCAGGGTCCAAAGTCAGAAGCCGAGGCTCAGAACTGGAAGTAGATGAATGCCTTGTCGCCGGCCCCACAGCAGAGGGCGATGTAGAGGGCCATGAACACGGCCAGTGCGATGCGCGCGGACGATGCGCCGAGGAGCACGCCACGCCATCGCGATTCGTAGAGCCACTGGTAGACCCAGACGCCAACAACGAGGACGCCGGCAACCAGGGGGAATCCCGGATCGGCCCAGGCCGAGCCGAAGATGCGCCGCACGATGAGCCAGGCGTCGCCCACGGTGCGCGCGCGGAAGAACACCCAGGCGAACGCGACGAAGGCGAAGACGAGGAGGCGCTTGACCGCGGTCGGAATGCGCTCGGCGTAGAAGCGGGTCCCCTCCAGCCTGCGCGTGGCCACGCGCCCCGCGGCGTGGAGGGCGCCCCAGATGGCAAACGTCCAGTTCGCCCCGTGCCACAGGCCCGAGATGAGCATCGTGAGGGCCATGTTCACGTAGGTGCGCGCCGGACCCTTCCGGTTCCCGCCGAGGGGCACGTACACGTAGTCCTTGAACCAGGTGGAGAGGCTGATGTGCCAGCGGCGCCAGAAGTCGCCCAGGCCCGTGGCAAGATAGGGGTTGCGGAAGTTGAGCATGAGGCGCAGGCCCATCATGCGGCCCAGGCCGCGCGCCATGTCGGTGTAGCCCGAGAAGTCGAAGTAGATCTGCCAGGCGAAGCCCACGGTGGCGAGCAGCAGGGCCAGGCCGCCGAATTGATCGGGGCGGGCGTAGATGGGGTCCACGTACATCGCCAGGTAGTCGGCCAGCGCTCGCTTCTTGAACAAGCCGACGAGGAAGAGCGAGAGGCCGTCGGCCACGTCGTGCCGCGTGATGGGTGGCGTTTCGCGGAGCTGGCGGAGCAGGTTCGTCGAGCGCTCGATCGGGCCGGCCACGAGCTGCGGGAAGAGCGACACGTAGGTGGCGTAGCGGAGGAAGCACGGCTCCCTGTCCATCGCGCCGCGATAGCAGTCAATCGTGTAGGTCATGGATTGGAAGACGAAGAACGAGATGCCCACGGGCAGCAGAATGTCGGGCACCGGCACCGTATAGGGGATCCCGATGGCCTGGAGAAGATCGTTGAGGGCCTGGGTGACGAAGCCCGCGTACTTGAAGAAACCAAGCATGCCCAGATTCACGAGGACGCTGAAGGCGACCCACGGCTTCTTACGGCGGCTGCGCGACATGCCCAACACCGCCAGGTAATCCGCGGATGTCGAGGCCACGATGAGGAGCAGATAGAACGGGTTCCACCAGCCGTAGAACACGTAGGACGCGAACAGCAGCCAGGGGATCCTCAGGCGCGAGCCGCGTGTGGCGAGGTACACCGGGTACACGATGAGGAAAAAGACGGCGAAGACCCAGGTGTGGAAGAGCATCGGACGACTCTTCGTTCGTAGTGCGGCCTTCAGGCCGTATCTGGCGTCGTCCCGGCGCCCGACGGGTACAGGCTGAAGCCCGCACGGCGAACGGGGTTCACTCCATCAGCACGCGGATGTGCACCTCGACCGATTCGGCCAGGGCATCGAGATTGTAGCCGCCTTCGAGCAGAGCCACAAGCCGCCCCTGGCAGCACTCGTCGGCGAGGCCCTTCACGATGCGGGTGAGGTCGGCGTAGCCGGCCGCCGTGAGGCCCATCCGGCCGAGCAGGTCATCGGCATGCGCATCGAAGCCGGCCGAAAGCAGAACGAAATCGGGCTTGAAGGCCCGCGCGGCCGGGCGCAGCTTCTCCTCGAACGCCCGCTTGTACTCCTTGTCTCCTGTGCCGGCGGGGAAAGGCACGTTGAGCTTCGTGCCCTTGGCCGGGCCCTTGCCGGTCTCGGCGGCGGCGCCGGTGCCAGGATAGAAGGGATGCTGATGGGCGCTGAAGTAGAACACGGTCGGGTCGTCGTCGAAGGCGGCCTGGGTGCCGTTGCCGTGGTGCACATCCCAGTCCACGATCAGGATACGGGCAAGCTTGTGCCTCGTCTGGAGGTGGCGTGCGGCGATAGCGACGTTGTTGAAGAGGCAGAAGCCCATCGCCCGCTCGCGCAGGGCATGGTGGCCTGGCGGGCGAATGGCGCAGAAGGCGTTGCGCACCTTGCCCGCCATCACGGCATCGAGGGCCGCCAGCACGCCGCCGACCGCGTGAAGGGCGACTTGGTATGACTCTGCGGAGATCGGCGTGTCGCCCGAGTCAAGGCAGCGCTGGCCATCCTCGTACGCCCTCCGCACGCGCTCGACGTATCGCACCGAGTGGACGGCGGTGATGGCCTCAAGGGGGGCGGGGACGGGCTGGATGGAGGCAAGCTGGGCAAGCAGGCCCTTCTCCTTGAGGCGGCCGACAATGGCGGTGAGGCGTTCGGGTCGCTCGGGGTGGCCGGCGCCCGTCTTGTGCTGGAGATAGATGTCCCCATAGACGAAGCCTGTCCTGGACACGCGGTCTCCCTTCTCGCCGGGGGGTCCTTTGGGGCCATTGGGCATCTGCCGCAGGCACTCGAAGTGGCAGCCGCCGGCAGCCTCTGCCCCTTGTGGCTCGGCCCCGTGGAACCCAGAGGCAGCGAGGACCATGAGCACGCGTGCTGCGAGACCACTCGTTTGTCGCATGGAGCATGGCCTCCGAGGCGCCGAGACAGCCACGCGAGTATGATACGCACGGCGGGCGCGGGCATCAAGTGCGGCCGGTGCGCCTGCGGCGTAGTTGACAGGCGCCTCGCCACTCGCTTTGATACATGCCGGCACCTCTGTTGAAGGAGACGCAGGATGAGACCTGACGCTCGGTTCATCGGGGCCGTCATCGCGGCGCTCACCGCGCTGGCGTGCGGCACGAGCATGGCGGCCGAGTTGGCCTTCGCAGCCGAGGGCAAAGAGTTTCGCTTCGACACGGGCCTTGTCCGTGGCACGCTCAGGCCGCAGGGCAGGTCGCTCGGCCTCGCGGCTGTGGTGGACGCGGCCTCGGGCACGATGCTCTCGGGGGCCTACGGCCTCTGCTCGCACTATCGGCTGCTCGATGCCGAGTCGCGCTACGGCGACGCGGCTTGGGACTGGCCGAGCGCCGCTCGCCTGCTGCCCGACGGCTCCGTTGAGGCCGCCTGGACCGCCGACCCGGCCCACCCCTTCGACCTCAAGGCCGTCTACCGCTGGACTGCGCCCGGCACGCTGGACGTGGCAACTGCCGTAACGGCGAGGACGGACCTGTCGCGGCTGGAGGTATTCCTGGCCTCGTACTTCGCGGGCTTCCCAGCGTCGTTCGTCTACGTGAGAGCCTGCCCCGAGACAGGTGACAAGCCCGGCTTCCTCGAGGCGAAGAAGGCGGCGGCCGTCTGGCAGATGTTCCCCCGCGACGAGGCAGCCGTGAAACTCCTCCAGGACGGCCGTTGGAGGCGCCCGCCGCATCCCGTGGACTGGAGGATCATGCCCCCGTTCGCCGGCCCGCTGGGCCTGCGTCGCAACGCGAAGCTGGGCCTGGCCGCGCTCGTGATGGCCCCGCCCGGCGACTGTTTCGCCGTGGCCACGCCCTACGGCGAGGAGGGGCACGGCTCGCTCTACCTGTCGCTGTTCGGGCGCGACTTCAAGTCGGGCGAAGCCGCCACGGCGCGCTCGCGCCTGATCATCGGACGCGACATCACGGACGAGAAGGCTATCGCCCTCTACGAGGCGTACCTGAAGGAACTGAAGTGAGGCTCAGCGCGGCGCGAGGTGTCGGAGCCACTTCCCCCGGTAGGCCGACAGGGCCCGTGTGAGATCGGCCGGCAGCGGCTCGACCTGGCGGTAGCGCACGCCCAGCGGCGCCGTGTCCACGGCATAGGGATGAATGCCCAGGCAGGCAGCCTTGCCGGCAATGGCCGCGCCGAGGGTTGTCGTCTCGGTGACCGGCTGGCCGTCGCGGTCGAAGGCCACATAGGTTGGGCGCGCGGCGAGTGTGGCCACGAGGGCCGCGAACAGCGTGTCCTTCGACCCGCCAGCCGTGAGCACGATGGGCGTGGCCGCATCGGGCGAGATGGCCGCCACCTGCTGCGCCGTGGCGAGAGCCGTGAGCAGATTCGCGGCGATATGGGCAACGCACCCGTCCGAGAGGAACGCCTCTTCGCCGATGAGTCGCCCCTCAATGTCCGGGAAAGGCCCCGTGCCGCGGTTGGCGGGGTTCACGTTCGGCAGTGCGAAGCAGTCGGCCGCGGCCAGGAAACGGGCCAGGCACGTCGCGGTCCACGCTGCGTCGAAGCCGCGCCCCCTCGACTGGGCAAGTCGCTTGAGGTGCGCGAAATCGGCCCCGCCCCCGTAGCGCGCCGTCACCACGGGCTCGCCGTCCACCGTGCCCTGGATCAGCACGTCACGCGTGAAGGCGTCGGCGGGCAGGCGGGCCTCGCCGCCCACCTGAGCCACCATCGTCCACGTGCCGGCCTCCACGTGCAGCACCGGCTTGCCCGCCGCGGCGGGGAACGCCTGGTAGAAGGTGGACAGGATCGGGATGTGCGAGAGGCAGGTGTCGTGGCCACCGGGGATCACGAGCGGCTGACACGAGAGCCCCAAGACTGCGGCCTGCGTGGGGGGCATGGCGCCGAGGGGCCGATAGCACACACTCGGTTGGGCGGGGACCAGGCGTCGGAACGCCTCGACACGTCCCGCCGCGCGGCTGGGGGTGCCGGGCTTCGCGCGCACGTCGCGTGCTCCTGTGTGGCACATCCAGTAGCTGTGCTCGTTGCCTGCCCCGCGAATCGCCGCGAGGAAGTTGTCGCCCAGGAAGTGGCCGCTCAGCAGCGCCCCGTAGTGCGCGAAGCCCGCGGCGCGAGCAAGCGTCTGCGGGCGCGCCGTTTCCTCGAACACGAATCGCTTGAGCAGCGTGAGCGAGCCGGGGAAGTCGCGAATCGAACCTGTCTCGGCGAAGAACTCCTCGCGGGTGCCGGCCAAGTCGCGGAACCGCGCGTCCACGGCCTCGGGAAACGCCTGGGTGTAGGCCAGCGTGAGCCGCCGCCCGGGCGCCTCGACGAGCGAGTTGTCGGCGCCCACGAGGCCGCCAGAGGCGCCGCGCGCCACAGGGGCTACCACAGCCGCCTCGCGGCAGGCGGCCGGCAGCGCGCGAGTCGCCGCATCGAACCAGTCAAGTTCCTCTCCCGTCGCGTTGCACGCCAGGCCCTCGTGCTCGGCCTTCGGGCTCTCGGCCGATGCCGAGTGCACCGTGGCCAGCGACTCGAAGTCCAGCGCCTCCAGCTTGATGTTCGACGCGCCGTCCACTGGCACCAGGATGGTCTTGCCGCTCATGGCGTCTCCCTTCTGCCTTCAGGATATCGGTGGAGCGGCGAGTGTCAAGGCCCGAGGTGCCTTGCGGGCGCCCGCCCTTGTTTGCGTCGTGGTGGTGTGTGTCGGCGCTAGGGCAGCAGACGGCCCGGGCGGTCCTCCAAGGCGAGCCCGCGTGCGCCATGTCCGCAAGGGTCCGTGGGTTGACGCCGCTGCCCGCGGCGCGTAGAATCCTGCTCGGGCCGCACTCAGGAGATACCGTCCCATGGCGACGTCGGAATACCCCGAACGGCTGAACGCAGCCACCGTGCTAGTGGACGACAACCTGGCCGCGGGACGCGGGGAGAAGCCTGCCCTGCTGTGCGGCGAGCGCACGGTGACCTATGCCCAGCTCGCCGAAGGGGTGAACCGCTTCGGGAATCTGCTCAGGAACCTTGGCGTCCGCCTCGAGGAGCGCGTCGCCCTCCTGATGCCCGACACGCCGGAGCTCGTCTTTGCCTTCTTCGGCTCGATGAAGATCGGCGCCGTGGCCATCCCGATGAACACGCTGCTCACGCCGAAAGACTACGAGTACCTGCTGAACGACAGCCGGGCCCGGACGCTGGTGATTCATGCGTCGCTGCTGGGGCACATCGAGCCGATTCGTTCGCAGTTGAGGTACCTGGAGCACGTGCTGGTTGCTGGGGCGAGGGATGGCGGATTGCGAACTACGGATTGCGGATTGGAGGCCGAAATCCGGACCTGGAGCCTGGAGGCGATGATGGCGGGAGCGGCCGCGGAACTGGACGCGGCGGACACGAGCAAGGACGACTCGGCCTTCTGGCTCTACAGCTCAGGCACCACGGGCTTCCCCAAGGGCGCCATCCACCTGCACCACGACATGCTCGTCGAGGCCGACCTCTATGCCAGTGGCGTGTTGGGCCTCCGGGAGAGCGACGTATGCTTCTCCGTGGCGAAACTGTTCTTCGCCTACGGGCTGGGCAACGGCCTCTACTTCGCCCTGCGCGTGGGCGGCGCCAACGTGCTGCTGCCCGGCCGCCCCACGCCCGAGGCCGTGTTCGAAACGGTGGACCGCTACCAACCGACGGTGTTCTACAGCGTGCCGACCAGCTATGCGCAGCTCCTGCACCTGGCCGAGAAGGCGGGCCGCACGAGCCTGGGTCGCGTGCGGATGTGCGTGTCGGCCGGCGAGCCGCTGCCCAAGCCGCTGTTCGAGAGGTGGCGCGACCGCTTCGGCGTCGAGATTCTCGACGGCATCGGCTCTACCGAGATCCTCCACATCTTCATCTCCAACCGCCCCGGCCGCGCCCGGGCCGGCAGCACGGGCGAGATCGTGCCCGGCTACGAGGCCCGCATCACGGACGAGGCGGGCCGCGAGCTGCCCGCCGGCGAGGTGGGCACCCTGTTCATCAAAGGCGACAGCATCGCCGCCGGTTACTGGAACAAGCACGAGCAGACCAAGGCCACGTTCCAAGGCGAGTGGATCAACACGCACGATAAGTTCAGCGTGGACCGCGACGGGTATTACTGGTACGCGGGCCGCACCGACGACATGATCAAGGTGAGCGGCATGGCCGTGTGGCCGACCGAGGTCGAGGCCATACTCCAAGCGCATCCAGCGGTACTCGAGAGCGGTGTGGCCGGCGTCGAGGACGCTGAGGGCCTGGCCAAGCCCTTCGCCTTCGTCGTCCTCAAGAGCGGCCATAAGGGCTCGCCGGCGCTCGCTCGTGAGCTGCAAGAGTTCGTCAAGGACCGCGCGGCGAAGTACAAGTACCCGCGCTGGGTGGAGTTCGTGCACGAACTGCCGAAGACGGCCACAGGGAAGATCCAGCGGTACAAGCTGCGCGAGTTGGGCGCCGCCGCGCGTTGGCTGCACGACCAGCAGCAGTGAGGCCCGGCTCACCGCCGGCGGCCTGGAGAGACGGGGCATCGCGGCCCGCCTCTCAGGGCAGCCGGCTTGCGACGGCCTGTGCATGCTCCCGGAGGGCCGCGAACGCCACAGGGTCGTTGATGGGGCAGTTGCCCCGATAGAGCGCCAGCGGCACCTCGCCATGCGCCCGCCAAACCACCGCCAGCGGGTGACGCCGCACGTTCCCCATCACGAACGGAACCGCGGGGCACATGGTCACGTCGCCATCGGGCGTGATCGAGAGGCTGTCCCGCCGCAGCGCGGCGCATACCGACCGCTCGGTGGGCAGTTCGACACCCACGAACCCCACATCCTGAAGCGATCGCAACACGGCAAGGGCCTCCTCTGCGAGCCCGCCGCGGCCTGACGCGGCCCATCGGCCGACGGCGCGCACGGGCAGGATGCGAACGGAGTGGGCGCCGAGCTGCCGTGCCAGGGCAATGAGCGCACGAACCCCGTCGGGGGTGTTGTCGGGGGTGGCGCACACCTGCACCCGCGCCTGAATGCCGGCCGCCGTCAGGTTGCGGATTCCCTGGACGGCGGCGTCGAACGTGCCGGTCCGCCCACGCAGGCGGTCATGAGTCGCCGCGTCGGCGGAATCGAGCGATACGGCGGCCTCGGTCAGGCCCGCTTCCCGCAACCGCTCGGCGCGCTCGCGACTCAGCAGAACGCCGTTCGTGTTGACCCGCGTGAGCAGTCCAGCCCGATGGGCGTGGCGGACGGCCTCGTCGGTGTCGTCGCGCAGGAGGGGTTCGCCGCCGGTGAAGATCACCTGAAGGACGCCCAGGGCGCGCGCCTGGTCGAGCAGCATCCGGAGTTCGGCCAGGCTCAGTTCGCCCGGCGAGTTGGCCTCGCAACGGGGCGCGCAGCAGTGCACGCACTGGCACTGGCAGCGCCGGGTGGGCTCGATGTGGAGAAACGCCGGCACACGACGGCCACACAACCTGAGCGCCGCGTGGCGACCCAGCACGCCCCAGGCTCGCGGCGACCCGTTGGCGCGGTACAGGCGCACGGTGCTCCACAGCGCGTGCGCCGCTTGGTGCAGGGGCGAGAAGCGCGGAGCCTTCGTTGCGGTCAGCACCGAACCTCCTAAGCCAGGTCTTCGATCTCGTCATGCTCATTCTACCCCCGTCGTCGCCCCGCGCAAGAGCCGAGCCGCCAGAGCGGGGAACGCGATTGCGCGTGGCCGGAGCCCGCAGTATAATGACGCGGCACAACGGACCTCATGCGGCCGGCAGGGGTGGGGCGTAACCGGCTACGCGCCTCAGGAACCAGTTCGATGATGGACGTGAAGTTCAAGCTCGCTCCGGGTCACGCCAGCAACTCCGACTGGATGGCCCCCTCGCGGCTGCGCCACCTGTTCTGGAACGTCACGCACGAGTGCAATTTCGCCTGTGGCGTGTGCTTCAGCAGCTCGGGGCGTCGCACTCCCGACGAGTTGACAACCGCCGAGGCCACGGAAACCCTCCGGCGGGCCCGAGATGCAGGGGTGGACACGGTGGTGCTGTCAGGGGGCGAGCCTTTTCTACGCCCGGACCTCTTCGAGATTCTCACGTGCATGGCCCGCCTGGGGATCACCACACGGATCGCCTCGAACGGCAGCTGCCTCACCGACGACACGCTGCGGCGGATGGCGGTCGAGAAGCTCGCCACGTCCTTCCAGATTAGCGTGGACACCCTCGACCCCGACACCTACGAGCGGGTGCATGGCGCGCCGGCCCAGATGCTGAACCGGGCTCTCGACGCCTTGCAGCTCATCCGCTCGCACGGCTTTCACACCACCGTTTCCGCCCGCCTCACCCCGGAGACGCTGGCGGGCCTCCCCGCCCTGCTCGACCGCGCGGCCGAGGAGGGCTGGGCCACCGTCACGGTCCACTGCCCGCTCCACTCGGGCCGCGCCCGGGGCGCCTGGCCGCTCGAGACCGACCTGCTGGCCTTGCTCGAACCCGCCTGCGAGCACTTCGTGCGCATGTCCCGGCATTGGGTGATCGAGACCAACATTCCCTGGGCGCGTTACCACCCCGCCATTCGCGCGCTCGAGGGCCGCATCCGCCTGGCCCACGACGGGTGCGGTGCGGGCCGATGGCGCCTCGCTATCCAGCCCAACGGCGACATCACCCCCTGCCTCTGCGTTCACGCCCCGGGGTGGATCCTCGGCAACGTGCGCCGCGACGACCTGGGCCACGTCTTCCGCCACTCGCCCCACGCGCGGGCACTGCGGAGCCCCTGGGACCACGGCCTGTGTGCCGACTGCCCGGAGGTGCGCCGCTGTGGGGCCGGGTGCCGTGCGCTGGCCTATGCCCGCACCGGCCGGTTCGATGGCCCCGACGAGGCCTGCCCCCTGCGCCGGGGTCCGGCCGTCCATCCCCTCTCCCCCATGCCCCTTCGCCAGTGCGCCCCTGCGCCTCCTGAGAGGCGCGATCCCGTCTGAGGCTGGCGACAACGCAGTTGGCGGATAGTGGCAGCTCTCGGCCAAGAGCGGGGCGAAGCTCGCAGGGAGCCGGCGGGGGCCCCGCAGTGTGGGTCCACCCTACGCGAGCACAGTTGACCCACCGCGGGAGAGTGGCGGGAGCGGTCACAGGCGCAGGAGCGCCGAGCCCCACACGAAGCCCGAGCCGAAGGCAACGAGAAGCACCAGGCTGCCCTCAGGCGCTCGCCCCTGTCGCCGGGCCTGGTCGAGGGCCACGGGCAGGCAGGCGGAGGCCATGTTCCCGTACTCTTCGACGTTGACGAAGACCTTCTCGGGCGGGGCACCGACCTTGCGGACGATTTCCTCGAGCATGCGCAGGTTGGCCTGGTGCGGGATGAGGAGGGCCAGGTCATCGAACGTCAGGCTGTGGGTCTCGAGCGCCTCGACGATGGCCTCGGACATTCGGGCAACACCATTCTCGAACACCGCCTTGCCGTCCATGCGGAAGTGGACGCGGCCGGCGCCGACATCACCGGCATTGATGCAGTCGGGGCGACCGAGGGCGGAGCCTGGGGCGGCGGTGTAGAGGGCCTTCGCGCCGGCACCGTCGGCGTGGAGAGCGGTGGAGACGATGCCCGGCCGGCCATCGGGTGCGGGCCCGACGACGACCGCGCCGGCACCGTCACCAAGCAGAATGGCGATGTTGCGGCCGTCGTAGGAGCCGTCGATCCGCTTCGAGAGGACCTCGGAGCAGGCCACGAGCGCGTGGCGGTGGGTGCCTGCCCTCACGAAGTGATCGGCGATGGATAGGCCGTAGATGAGCCCCGCGCATTGCTGCTTGATGTCGAGCACGGCGATGCCGGGGATGCCGAGTCTCGCCTGAAGGAAGAAGGCGGTGCCCGGGTCGGCGTGGTCGGGCGTGATGGTGTTGAGGATGAGCAGGTCAATGTCGCCCATCGTCAGGCCGGCGTCGGCCACCGCCGCCTGACATGCGGGAACGGCCAGGCTCGAGGCGCATTCGTGCGGCTCGGCGTGGCGGCGGCGCAGCACGCCCGTGCGCGTGACGATGAACTCCTCGGTCGTGTCCATCATCCTCGTCACGTCCACGTTCGTGACGACGCTGGGCGGCAGGTAGTGCCCCGTGCCGAGGATGCGTGAGGCGGGCATGGCTCAGCCTTTCTGCTCGGGGCTCCCGTAGGCGAGGGACTGCTTGACGAGGACCGCGCAGTTCTTCTGGAAGAAGTCGAGCGGAAGCAGCGGCGTCCTCGCGTGGATCTCGGCGCCGAGTTCGGCGGCGATCTGGTCAGGGGCTTTGCCTGCCTTGGCCTCGGCGAGGATGCGCTCGTGGTAGGCCTTGGTCGCCGCCAGCGCGTCGCGGAAGCAGCGGGCGACGGCCCGGGCGCCGCGGATGGCCCCGTTGTGGCTGAGGCATAGCACTTCCGCGCCCAGTTTGGCCAGGCGGACGAGCGAACTGACGTAGGGCGCATAGCCCGTGAAGTAGTTGGGCCACCAGAGATCGTGCTCGGGCAGGTAGTAGCCCGCCGCATCCGAGATGACCAGCGTTCTGGTATCCGGCTCGAAGAGGCTCAGGCTGCACTCGCTGTGGCCAGGCGTCTCGAGCACGCGGAACGCGACGCCGGTGTCCACCACCACCGCATCGCCCTCCTTGAGCAAACGGTCCACGGGGATCCGCATCTCGGTGAGCGCCTCGGGGCGGTGGCGATCGTCAATGGCGCCGGACTGGAGCAGCGAACCGGTCAGCGCGCCGTCAATCTTGCAGAAGAAGCCGATCGCCTTGTCAATCCCCATCGTCTTCGCGGCCGCTCCCGAGGCCAGCACCTGGGCGCCGGGGAACTCGCGGCGCAGCAGCGGCACGGCCATCACGTGGTCGGGGTGCGCGTGGGTGACCACGATCTGCTTCACGAAGTCGCGGCGGATGCCCAACTGGTCGAACTGTTCGAGCAGCAGCGGCCCCATGGCGCCCACGCCGCCCTCGAAGAGGGTGCCTTCGTCCTCGCCGGAGTACAGGAACATGGGATAGGCATTGGTGCCCAGCATCAGCACCTTGTCGCTCACGGCAACGGGGGGATTCTTGATCAGCACGGGGGTTCTCCTGGCTCGGCCCGCTCGCGCGCGAGGAGCGCGGCCCCCAGAGCGCCCACGTGCTGGGGCGCCGGGGGCACGAGCACGGGCCGGCCGAATGACTCCTCGACCAACCGCACGAGGAACGGGTTATGTTCGACGACGCCGCCCGTCATCACGAGCGCGCCGTCCACGGCGTCCATCTCGAAGATCCGCTTGACGACGGAGCGGAAGGCTCCTTTCACGATGTCCTCGATGCGTTCGCCGGAGCGGATCTTCTCGAGGATCTCGGTGGCGGTGAAGACGGTGCAGAAGCTGCCCAGTGCGACCTCCTTCGTGGAGCGTTCGGCAAGGGCGTTCAGGGAGGAAACAGGCAGGTCCACTCGCAGGGCGATCTCTTCGAGGAAGGCTCCTGTGCCGGCCGCACACTTGCGGTTCATCTTGAAGCTCGTACGGCGGCCGGCCTCGTCGAGGTGGATCACCTTGTTGTCTTGCGCGCCGATGTCCACCACGGTCATCCTGCGACGGAAGCACGCGAACGCGCCCTTGCCGTGGCAGGCGATCTCGGTCGCGCGGTCGTCGGCCCAGGAAACATTGCCCCGCCCGTAGCCCGTCGAGACTGTGCGGGAGATCCATTCGCGCTTCAGGCGGGCGACGGCCAGCGCCTCCGCCAGATTGGCTTCGGCCGCGGCGGCGTAGTCCACGCCCGATCGGCGGATGGCGCGGGCGACCACCTCGCCGTCCTCGCCGATCAAGACGAGCTTGGCGGTGGACGCGCCGATGTCTATCCCGCAGAAGACTCGCTTCATGCCTCAGCCAGTTGCTCCACGAAGGCTTCGATGTTGGTGCGGGTCTGCTCCTCGGAGTAGAGCCGCAGGTCGTTGAGGTCGCCGTGGATCACGAGGAACGGCTTGCCAAGCTTCGCCTGAAGGCGCTGCGGCATCTGGTAACGGTTGTTCGAGTTGTTCGGGCACGTCTTCGAGTCGTGGTAGAGGATGCCGTTGACCTTGAACTTCGCGGCCATGGCCTCGATGTATTTCTCCTTTTCGTCCTCGGAGCGGCAGATGAAGATGCTGGAGTAGGCTCGGGCCATGCTGCGGAAGGGAGCGGCGGGGTCCAGGGCGTCGAAAATCCAACTGTTGCAGTACGTGGAGGCCACCACACAGGCCCGCAGGTCGGTGAACTGCTGCGACAGGTTCCTGAGCCGGCCCCACACAGGCATGCCGTCCCAGTAGATGCGGAACTTCTCGCCCGGGACGGCGGCCACTCCGGCGGCGATACGCTCGTTCAGCTCGGCCAGGAGGGCCTGGTAGTAGGCCACGGCATCGGGGTGGCCGCGGAGAACCACCGCCGGCCCCATCTGGATCGTGTCGTCGAAGAAGCTGATCGGCGAGGGCACATGGGCCGCCGTCTCGAGCACCTGCCGCCAGAGGTCGGTGCACTGTTTCGAGAGGGCGATAGCCTGGCTGAGGCGGGCGGGGTCGAGCCTCGCGCCCGCGATGGCCTCGAGGGGCGCCACGAGGGCCTCGTGCTGCCGCGCCACGTCGTCCACGATGGTGTCGGTCACCTCGCCGATGGCGCGGGGTGTGTGGATGCCCAGGCAGGGCACGTTCCACTCACGGGCGTAGAATTGGAACCAGTCCTTCACGTCGCGGCACTGGTTGGTGTTGAAGACCAGCACGTCGGCCTTGGGCAGGCCCTTGAGGCCCATCTTCTGGAGGGGCGTCTCGCCTTTGAGGTACGAGCCGATGTCGCTCGTGAGATACGAGCAGATATCGGGCGAGAAGCCGCGGGCGTTGGCGAGGGGAATGAGATCGGTGGCCATGCGCGACGCGCCGAGCATGGCGCCGTGGTTCTCGGGGAAGTAGACGTTGAAGCCCAGGGCGCGGAGGAGTTCGGCCGGCCCCACACTTGTGCACCAGGCGGTCTTCCGGCCGTCCTGCGGCCCGCGGCCCAGTTCGGCGAAGTACCGCCCCATCACCTCGCGCATCTTGCCTGTCGTTTGGAAGTCCTTCCGCTCGGGGGCGGACATTCGATGCTCCTTTCGTCTCGGGTCAGGCGCTCGGCGCGGTGAAGCGCTCGCCGAGTCGCCGGGCCAATGCGCCAAGCTGCTCCCGCACGCTGCCGAGGCCGGCGTCGCGGGCGTACCGCAGCACGCCGCCGCGGAAGTCGGGGAAGCCGGTGCCCAGCACCATCGCGGCATCCACGTCGGCCTCGCGAAGAGCGATCCCCTCCTCCATCACCCAGAGGGCCTCCGCCACCATGCGCAATACCAGGCGCTGGGTAATCTCCTCCGCGCTCACTGCGCGCGCCGTGATGCCGTTCTCGCGACGGGCCTCGGCGATGAGCGCGCCTGCCTGCTCGCTGGGGTGTGGAGTATAGTCACCGGGGGCGTAATTGTAAACTCCCGCGCCCGCCTTCTGGCCAAGGCGCCCCGCCGCGACGAGGCGAGCGACGATCTGCGAGAGCGCCCCGTGCCGCGGGAAGGCCCGTTGCAGCGCCTCATCCGCGTGTGCCAGAATGTCGAGCCCGGCCATATCGATCAGCGTCAGCGGCCCCATGGGGAAGCCGAAGGCGACCATGGCGGCATCAACCGCCGCGGGCTCCGCCCCCTCCTCGAGCAGCCAGAATGCCTCCTTGAGGTACGGGATGAAAATGCGGTTGACGAGGAAGCCCTCGCGGTTCCGCACGACGACCGGCGTCTTGCGGATCGTCTTGGCGAGCCGGAGCGCCGTGGCGACCGCGCGGGGCGACGTGGCGTCGCGGCGGATGACTTCGACGAGCGGCATCGCGTGCGCCGGGCTGAAAAAGTGCAGGCCAAGGAAACGCTCGGGATGCCGCATCCCCTCGGCCAGAACGTCGAGCGAGATCGTCGAGGTGTTCGTGGCCAGAACGGTGTCGGGGCCGCCTATGCGCTCGACTTCCGCAAGAACCGAGCGCTTCACCGCAACATCCTCGAACACCGCCTCGATCACGAGGTCGGCGCCCGCAACGCCGTCCCACCGTGTCGTGGTCGAAAGGAGCGCAAGCGTCGCCTCTGCGCGGTCGGCTTCCATCTTGCCTTGCTCCACCCGCTTGAGGAGCGAACGGCGAATGCGCTCAGCGCCGCGCCTCAGCGCGGCCTCGCTCTCGTCACGGGCCACGACCGCGATGCCGCCCGAGATGAGGGCCTGAGCAATGCCCGAACCCATCGTGCCCATGCCAAGGACGGCAGCGCGCCGCACGTCGGCCGCCTGCACGCCGCTCAGGTCGGGCACTTTGCCCGTGTCGCGCGAGGCGAAGTAGAGATAGACCTTGTTCCTCGTGGCCTGCGTGGCCATGCATTCGGCGAAGCCCGTCTGCTCCGCACGCAGCGCGGCGTCGAACGATTGCCCGATGCCGGCCCTCACGGCGTCGAGGATCTTGCGGGGTGCGATCAACTCGGGGCGGCCCCGCGCGATCCAACTCTCCGCCATCGCGAAGGCGGCGGCGTTGGACGCGGCGTCGCCGATCCTCTCCGCCCGTTCGCGCGTCTTCCGCGGCGCGGGGGCCAGCACGGCCAGTTCTTTCGCGCGCGCGAGGAGTGCGCTGCTCTCACACACCTCGTCTACGAGGCCCAGGCGCAACGCCTCATCGGCCCCGAGGGTCTCCGCGTTGAGCAGCATCCGCAGGGCGGCCTCGGGGCCCACGAGCCGGGGCAGGCGCCCCGTCGCGCCGGCCCCGGGCAGGATGCCCAGGTTGATCTCGGGCATCTGAAAGGTCGTGCCGGCGGCGCACAGCCGCCCGTGGCAGGCAGCGGCCAGTTCAATAGCACAGCCGGACATTCGCCCCGCCATCGCGGCCAGGATCGGCTTGGGACAGTCCTCCACCGCGCGCAGCGCGTCCTGGTAGACCTGTGCCATGTGCACCGCGTCGTCGGCCGTGGCAATCTCGCGGAAGAGATTGACGTCGGCGCCCGCGCTGAAGTGGCGAGCGTCGCCTGTGAGCACGATGGCGCGAACGGCGCTATCGGACGCCGCGCGCCGGACCGCGGCGCACAGTGCCTCGAGAAGCCCGTACGTGATCGCGTTGACCGGCGGCGCGGCGAGGCGCAGCACGCAGACGCCATCGGCGACGGAGTAATCCACCATTTCTCGCGCCTGCTATTGCCCGAACGTGATGAGGTAGTAAGGCGTCTTGTCGCGCGCGCCGTCAATCGTGAACGCCCCGTTCTCGACCGAGATCGTGCGGTCGGTGGGCCTGCCGTCCTGGTCGAGCGTAGTGACCCTCGCGGCGCCGCCTCGGCCGAGCGCGATGCGGGCCTTCACGGGCTCCATCAGGATTGGCGCCTCTCCCTTTGCGAGCACCCGGTCGCCCGTGGGCGAGAACTTCATGCCCGTGTTGCGCGCGCGGGCGATGGCCACGACGAGCAACTCGGGGGCGTTGGCGATCGTTTTGTCTCTCGCACGGGCCGTGACGTAGATGGCGGCGAAGCGGCACAGCGGCTCGATGGTCACGCCGCCCAGCTCGCACTTCAGGCCCTGCGCGAAGCCGACCAGGGCCTTCGTGCCCGGCGTGTCGATCGTGAAGTGGCCGCCGGGATTCTGCTCGCTCTCCCGCCAGCGGAGTTGGCCCGTGGCCGAGACGAGGGCGCCGTCCTTCTCGTGCGGCCGCACGTCAAAAACAGGGGTCTCCTGGTAGTCGGACGTGAACGCCACGACGCTGCGCGCTACAGCCAGCGCCCGCGCGGGCACCTTGCTGGAGTCGAGTTCCTTGTTGTCGTAGCCCTGCACCACCTTGTCGTCGAAGCCCAGCTTGCCCTCGAAGAGCGAGGCGGGGTGAACGTTGCGCGCGGCGACAAGGTCGGCCTCCTTCACATCGCCCCGGAGAATCTGGCGGGCGACGGCGGGGAAGACGCCGAGGACCTGGGGCGCGGTGACGTCCCACTGGTCGCGCCCGATGCGGTCGCTGAACGCGCCTGTGTCGCGATTCTGGAACATGAACGACACGTCCCAGCCCTGAAGCCCCATGCCATAGGCGCCCAGGATGGCGGGACCCTCGACGCCCCACTCGTTGGGGAAGACGTGGATCCACTCGGATAGCATGAACGGGCGGTCGGCCACCTGCTGCATGCCGGTGCTCAGCAGGCCCGAGCCGGCGCGGGCCAACATCGAGTCGTTGGCGCGGGCGCCGAAGTAGTTGTGGCGGTCAATCGTGCCCACGAGGTAGTCGGAGTGGAGATTGGCGAAGTGGCTGAGGGCGCGGCCCGCCTGCCAGTTGGAGCTGACGATCTCGCCCTGGTAGCCGGCCTCGCGCACGGCCTGAACGAAGCGCTGGTAGCACTCGCACTGAAGTTCGTAGAGGAACTGGAGCGAGTCGAGCAGCCTCCGCCTGCGGAATGCCTGCGAGCCCTCGAGCTGCGCAGGGTCCCAGAACCACGGGTTGCCGATGGGGAGGATGTTGCCCTTGTCCAGGTGTTCGCCATCGGACTTGAACCCCTCGCCCGCGAAGCTGTCGAAGGCGGCCTTGGTCCAGGCGGCCACGAGCCCTTCCTGGCTGCCGTACTTCTTGCGCAGCCATTCGCAGAATCGCGCGCCCACCTGCTTGCGAAGCGTGGGGCTGGCCTTGAGCGGCGCCATCGAGGTGTAGAAGAGGATGCTCTGCTCGTTGAGGATCTCGAGGAAGGCGATCGCGGGGTCCTCCGCATAGGTGAGCCCCGTGTACGGGTTCCTGTGCTTCAGCAGGTTCGTGGCGTGGAGAATCTGCACGTTCTGAAGCTCGGGCGAGTACTGGATGCCGCTGTGCGGCGTCTCGATGCGGTTGCCTTTGAACGGTCCGAACTCCTCGAGGTACGGGACAAGCTTCTTGTCGGCCGGCCCCAGCTTCTGCGAGCCGAAATGGGCGGAGAGTTTGACGTAGATGCCCGCTTCCTTGAGTTTCGCGATCTGGTAGTCCATCCGGTCCAGGCCCTCGGGGTCGAACTCCACGAAGCTGTCCTTCGACTGGATGCCGGCCCAGCCCGGGCCGTCGGCGTACTTGTGGAGCCGGACCGCGTTGATGCCGTACTTGCGGTAGAAGGCGGCTCGCTTGTCGGCGAGGGCCTTCTCAGGCGCGCAGGTGCTGTAGCAGAGGTTGATGCCCCAGAGCTTGATCGGCTGGCCGTTGTAGACGAGTTGATCGCCCTTGCGCGTGATGCGCCCGTGTTTGCCGGCCGGGGCCTCCAGCCAATCCTGAAGGCCGATCGCGCCGGCGGCGGGGTCGCCGGTCGCCTGCCAGGGATACCAGGTGTCGAGGCCCGGCTCATCGGGGACCTCGGCCATCGTCGGATACCAGTGAAGCGCGGCCGGCAGCTCGACCGTGAGGCTGAGACGCACGGGTCTGCCGCCCGCGAGCTTGTCTTTCGCCAGCACGATGCGCGCGGCGCCGTCGGAAGCGACCTCACACGGCGGGTCGAAGCGCACGATGGCAGCCGCGCCCTGCGGGTCCACCAGCCGGAGCGCCTCGACGCGGGCGCCCAGGCCGCTCTTGCCGAAGGGGTACCGGACCGGCGTTTGCTTGCCCTCGGCCTCCACCATCACATCGCGGCCTTCGAAGAGCTTGCCCGCGGCCAGTTCCACGCAGAGCAGGGTGAGGGCCGTGTCGGCCTCGGCCTGGAGCTCGTAGGCCAGCGCCAGGCGCTTCGGGTCGGGCGACGCGGCGCGGATGGCGACGCGCACGGGCACGCCCGTGCCGCCCAGCTTGGCCGCGGCCACGCCCACCGCGGCGCCCTGCTCGTTCCGCATGACGCCGTGCAGCCCAGTCCAGGCCCATTTCGGCCCCCAGGCGATCACGCTGAGGCGCGCATAGTCCTGCCCTCCGTAGCTCACCACCACCTGCCCGCCGTCGGCGGAGTAGGCGCAGAAGGGGCGCTCCTGGGCCGACAGCGGCGCGGCGGTCAGTATCAGCCCAACAGCCACACGGCCCCACCACTTGCATGGCGCCATGGTCTCTCCTCTTCGTCGGATAAGGCGACTGCCTCGTGCTGTTCGAGGTCACCGCAGTATACACGTTTGGCCCCTCACGCTCAACGCCCGTTGAGCGTGGCTTCGGCGCCGGGTATACTGGGGCGGGTGCGCAAGACTCCCGTAACAGAGAAGAGGACGAGATGCCTGGCGGAAGAGGGATGAAGGACGCGGGGAGGCGCCCCCTGCGGCTGGAGCCGCTGGAGGGCCGCGTGTTGCTCAATGGTGCGCCGGTGATTGTGCCCTTCGATGCCGCGACGCCCGTGACCTGGCTCGATGCGAATCTCACGGCGGTCACCGCCTCGCTCAAGGGGCCGGGAGCAGGCCAAGTGTGGCTGCCGGCCGGCGGCCAGGGCGATGCGACGCGCATCGAGCTCACGGGCACCACGGCCAAGTCGTCGCTGACCATCACCCCCGCGGCCAAAGGCGCCACGACGACGGTGCTTGATGTCGCCGTCGCCGGCTCGCTCGGCAAGCTCACGGCCCCGGCCGTGACGCTCGGCGGCAACCTCACCCTCACGGGCAGCGTGGGCAAGCTAACCCTCGGCAACGTGGCCGACCAGCACCTGATCTCCCTCGGTCTTGACCCCCTCGTGAGGTCGGTGAGCCTCGCCTTCGGCCGCGTGAGCGACGCCACGCTCACGTCGCTGATGGGCATCAAGTCGCTCCAGGCCATCGAATGGCTCGACACCGATGCCGTGGCCGACACGATCACGGCGCCCTGGATCGGCAGCCTCGCCGCGACCGGCCTCAAGGGCGATCCGACGCACCCCGGCCACTTCGAGGCAGGTTTGGAGCTCGACGGCTCGGGCAATCCGAAGCAGACGCTCGGCAAGGCGGCCATCGCAGGGACCCTCGCCGACGCCACGTGGCATGTCACCGGCAGCGTGGGAAAGGCCAGTGTAGGCCGCTGGGGCGGCGGGGCCGTCCTCGCGGTCGGCGTGGACCCAGGCCCCGACGGCCAGTTCTTCACCGCCGACGACGCGGTCACGGGCGGCATTCTCAAGGGACTGACGGCGGGTGCTCTCGACACCGTCCACACGAGCCTCTTCGGCGTCACGGCGGCGCAGGTGGGCAAGGTCACGCTCGCCGGCCTGAAACTCACGCCAGCCGACCTGCCCTTCGCGCAAGGCGACTTTCGGGTCCTCTGGGCGCCCGACGCGCTGCACAAGGGCGTCGCCCTGCCGCTTTGGAACGAGAACGTGGACCTCGGGCAGCTCAACACCTCGCTCGCCAATCTCAAGGCGCTGGGCGTCAACTGGGTCGAGCTGAACGTCTTCTGGTTCCAGGACACCATTGCCTCGACGGTGATCGCGCCCGACTTCACCCGCTGGAGCGCGAGCGATGCCTCGGTGCGTGCGGCGATTGACGCGGTGCACGCCCAGGGGATGCGGGTGATGCTCAAGCCGCTGGTGGACCTGCGAAACGACCCCACCCACTGGCGTGGCAACATCCCCGGCTCGGCCGAGTGGTTCACCGGCGTGCAGGGCTACGGAGCGTTCCTGAACCACTGGGCCGCCATTGCGGAGGAGAAGGGCGTCGAACTGCTCTGCGTCGGCACGGAACTCGTCACGGCCAGCGCGCAGGAGGCCGCATGGCGGGCTGTCGTTGCGGGCGTGCGAGCGCGCTACTCGGGCCCTCTCGTCTACGCGGCCAACCAGGGCGGCACGGCAAGCGCCACGCAGGAGAATATCGCGTGGTGGGACGCGCTCGACTACATCGGCCTCGACGCCTACTATCCGCTGACGACCAAGACCAACCCCACGGTGGCGGAACTCCAGGCCGCCTGGGCGGCCCGCGCGGCGATGATTGATGCGTGGCTCGCGAGCCTCGACCCCGCCGACCGCAAGCCGGTGCTCTTCACCGAGGTCGGCTACCGAAGTTGGGACGGCGCGAACATGGACCCTGCCAGCCAGGCGGGCAAGGGCAATGCCAACGTGGACCTTCAGGAACAGGCCGACTGCTACACAGCGCTCTTCTCCACCCTGTGGCGCCAGGAGTCTTGGCTCATGGGCGTCTACTGGTGGAACTGGGAGGTGGACCCGAACCCCGTGTGGGAGGCGGCGAACTGGTACACGCCGCAGGGCAAGCCGGCCCAGGCGGTTATTGGCCAGTACTATGCGTGAGGCCGGCCCGCCGCCGGCTCAGGCCAGGGCCGCCGCTCGCACGCGGGCGAAGGCATCCATCGCGAAGTCCATGTCGGCTTGCGTGTGCGCGGCGGAGACTTGCACGCGGATGCGCGCCTTGCCCTTCGGCACCACCGGGTAGCTGAAGCCAATCACGTAGACGCCTTCGGCCAGCAGCCGTTCGGCCATGCGCGCAGCGAGCGCGGCCTCGCCGAGCATGATGGGGATGATCGGGTGGTCGCCGGCGGGAATGTCGAAGCCGCGAGCCGCCATGCCGGCGCGGAAGTAACGGGTGTTCGCCTCCAGCCGGTCGCGGAGTTCGGTGGACTCGCCCAGGATGTCGAGCACGGCGAGGCTCGCGGCGGCGATGGCGGGGGCCAGGGTGTTCGAGAAGAGATAGGGCCGGCTGCGCTGCCGGAGCAACTCGATGATTTCGCGGCGTCCGCTGGTGAAGCCGCCGCTGGCGCCCCCCAGGGCCTTTCCCAGCGTGCTCGTGAGAATGTCCACGCGGCCCAGCACGCCGCGGTACTCGTGGGTGCCGCGGCCCGTCTTGCCAAGGAAGCCTGTGGCGTGAGAGTCGTCGAACATCACGGCGGCATCGTAGCGGTCCGCCAGATCGCAGATTCGGTCGAGCGGGGCGATGGTGCCGTCCATCGAGAACACGCCGTCGGTGGCGATGAGCCGCAGTCGGGCAGAGGCCGCCTCCTGGAGGCGGGCCTCGAGGTCGGCCATGTCGCAGTTGCGGTAGCGGAAGCGCTGGGCCTTGCAGAGGCGGATGCCGTCTATGATGCTCGCGTGGTTCAGCTCGTCGCTGATGATGGCGTCTTCGGGGCCGAGCAGGGTCTCGAAGAGGCCGCCGTTGGCGTCGAAGCACGAGGAGTAGAGGATCGTGTCCTCGGTGCCCAGGAACTCGGTGAGGCGCGCCTCGAGCTGCTTGTGGAGGGCCTGGGTGCCGCAGATGAAGCGGACGGAGGACAAGCCGTAGCCCCAGCGGTCGTAGCTGGCCCTGGCGGCGGCAAGCACGCGCGGGTCGTTGGCCAGGCCGAGGTAGTTGTTGGCGCAGAAGTTCAGCACCTCGCGGCCGCCGGCGACAGCGATTCGCGGGCTCTGGGGCGTGGTGAGTACCCGCTCGGCCTTGTAGAGGCCGGCCTGGCGAATCTCGTCGAGGGACCGGGCCGCGTGGGTTCGCAACGCCTCATTCATCGTTCGTCTCCCTCAGCGTTCGCTCCAGGTGAGCACGACTTTGCCGCTCTGGCCGGAGCGCGCAATCTCGAACGCCTTCTCGAACTCGGTGTAGTGGAACCGATGGGTGATGACGGGCGTGATGTCGAGTCCGCACTGGATCATCATGGTCATCTTGTACCAGGTCTCGTACATCTCGCGGCCGTAGATGCCCTTGATCGTGAGGCTGTTCCAGATGACGGTGGACCAGTCAATGGCCGCATTGGGCAGGATGCCGAGCACGGCGATCTTGCCGCCGTGGCACATGTTGGCGATCATGTCGCGGAAGGCCTGGGGATTGCCGGACATCTCCATGCCGACGTCGAAGCCCTCTTTCATCCCCAGCTTCTTCTGCGCATCGGCGATGGAGTCTCTGGTCACGTCCAGCGCCAGGGTCGCGCCCATCTTCTTCGCGAGGGCGAGGCGGTAGGGGTTGACGTCGGTGATGACGACGTGGCGGGCGGCGCAGTGCCGGGCGATGGCGGCGGCCATGAGGCCGATGGGGCCGGCGCCCGTGATCAACACGTCCTCGCCCATCACGTCGAACGAGAGGGCCGTGTGCGTGGCATTGCCGAGGGGGTCGAACGAGCTGAGGACCTCGAGCGGGATGTTGGGGTCGCACGCCCAGACGTTGGTGACGGGGATGGAGAGGTACTCGGCGAAGGCGCCGTCGCGGTTGACGCCGACGCCGACCGTTCGCGGGCACAGGTGGCGCCGCCCGGCGAGGCAGTTGCGGCAGTGGCCGCACACCACGTGGCCCTCGCCGCTCACGAGGTCGCCGGCCTTGAAGTCGGTGACGTTTTCGCCGTATCCCTCGACCACGCCGACGAACTCGTGGCCGATCACCGTGGGCACGCGAATCGTCTTCTGCGCCCAGGCGTCCCAGTTCCAGATGTGTACATCGGTGCCGCACACGCTGGTCTTGAGGATGCGGATCAGGACGTCGTTCTTGCCGACCTTGGGGGTCGGGACGTCCTCCAGCCAGAGCCCTTCTTGCGCCTTGGACTTGACGAGTGCCTTCATGTGGGGTGCATCCTTCCGTTGTGAGGCTCACCAGGGATTGGCGGGCGCCATGTCCCAGGCGTCGAGCGATGGGACCGTGGCCCCGCCGCCGCGGCTGAAGAGGGCCACGCCGCGCGCGTCGGGGCGGGTCGGGTAGATGGTACGAGCGATCGCCTGTCGGCCGTTGGCGAAGGCTTCGACGAGCGACTTGTCTACGAAGACGCGCAGCCGGAGCGGTTCGCCGGGCTTCAGCTCGAAGGGGCCGCCCTCGATCACCTTCGGTCCTTCGCCCAGGCTCGAACGTGTGGTGTCAACTCTCAGCTTCTTCTCGACGGCGTCGTAGAACACCGCCGTCTGCTCCTGGCCGTCGGGCGAGCAGCAGACTTTGACGCCGCACTGCGCGGCGCCGCTGGGCATCATTTCGATGTTCAGCTCGAGGCTGTTGCCCGCCACGTCCCGGAGCGGCAGCTCACCGTCGGCGGGGATGCGGAGGTTCTCTTGTTTCCTCGGGTTGTAGCGGAGGAGAGCGAGTTCCTCGGGCGGGGCGATGCGGAGCGTCTTGTCGTCGCCAAGGGAGAGGACGCGCGGGAGGCTCATCGTGCCCGACCAGCCGCTGGCGGCCTGCGTCTCGCGCGTGCGCCCGTCGAAGACCCAGGCCCACATGAGCCGGCGGCCCCGGGCGTCCACCAGGCTCTCGGGTGCGAAGAAGTGGTTGTCCACCCACGTCATGCGCCCGTGGGTCTCGGGCGTGAAGCGGTCGTTCTCATAGCGCCCGAGGTAGTACTGGCAGCCGAGGTTGTGGCTGATGAAGAGGAGCATGTGCCGGTCGCCGAGGGGGAAGAAGTCGGGGCACATGTTGTCCTCGTCGGCCCGCGTCCACTTGCGGTCGCTCTGGTAGAACGGGTGCAGGTAGGTCCACCGCACGAGGTCGTCGGAGACGAAGAGGTAGAGCGTGTCGCCCTGGTGCTGGGGCATCTTCTGCTTCAGGCCGAACTCGCGGAGGACGAGCAGGTTGCCGGTGAGCAGGTAGTAGCGGCCGTTGTGGCGCCAGATGGCCGAGGGGTCGGCGGCGCCGTAGACCGTGCCGTCGGGCTGCACGGTGAGGCCGTGAGCGGTCTCGCGGATGACGGGGTTGTGTGGGCTCTTGGTCCAGCGGTCGAGGTCGTCGTCGGTGCTCGTGGCGATGCAGATGCCGCCTGGGCTGCCGAGGCCCCAGTAGGTGATCGTGGGCACGCCGTTCGCGTCCACGAACGCGCCGCCGCTGAAGATGCCCTTGTCGGCGCCGCCGGGCTCGAGGGCGAGCGGGTGGTGGCGCCAGTGAAGAAGGTCGGTGCTGGAGATGTGCGCCCAGCAGTGGCCCTTCTCGGTCTGCACGATGTACATGAGATGGTAGCGGCCCTTCCAGAAGAGCGCGCCGTTGGGGTCGAAGGGGCCGCAGAGCCCCTCGGGCGTGACGATGTGGTATCCCGGGCGATAGGGGTTGGCTTGGAGTTTCGCCCGAAGCTCCCGGGTGCTCTGGATCAGCCTGTTCACGTCGCCGGCCTCGACGTCGGCCATGCACAACGCTCCTAGAAGGGCCACGAACACGCGCCTGCGGTGCGACATCGGTACTCTTTTCTCGTCCACATTGTCCATCGTGTCCATCCTGTCTTTGGGCGATGGACAGAATGGACAGGATGGACACGGAGGGCGATCGGCTCACCAGGCATTCGTCGCGGCCATCTCCCAGATGTCGAGCGAGCGGACCTTCGCCCTGCCGCCCAGGCTGAACAGCGCCACGCCCAGAGCGTCGGTGCGGCTGGGGTAGATGCGCTGGGTCACGCACTGCCGGCCGTTGGCGAAGACCTCGACAATCGAGCGGTCGAGGAAGACGCGCAGCTTGAGCGCCTCGCCCTCGCGCAACTCGAGGGGGGCCTCCTGGACGCGTTCATCGGAGCCGTCGGTGACATTGAAGGGACTCGGCCAGCCGTAGCGCACGTCCGCGCTGAGGCTTGACCTGGCGACATCGAGGCGGAGCGTCCTCGCGGCCGGGTCGAATGCGATGAGGGTTTCCTCTTCGCCCGCGGGCGAGCGACGCACTTTGAGCCCGACCTGTTTCGCCGCGCCCGGCTCGATCTCCAGGGCAATCTCGAGGCAATCGCCCTTCGCATCGTCCAGCGGGCTGTCGCCGTCGAGCGCCAGGTTCTCGCGGTGGCGGGGGTTCATCCGCAGCCGCTCAAGCTCGGCGATGGGCTCGATGCGCAGCGTCTTGTCGTCGGCCAGCGAGAGGACGCGCGGCAGGCTCATCACGCCGCCCCAGCCGGCGGCGCTCTGGGCGGCGGGGGTCCGCGCCTCGCACACCCAGCCCCACAGGATGCGGCGGCCCTGGGCATCGAGCAGCGTCTCGGGCGCGAAGAACCGCCCGCCCGTCCACGTCATCATCCCGTGGCTCTCGGGCGCGAACTTCTCCTTCTCCCACCGTCCGATGCAGTACTGCACGCCCATGTCGTGCGCGATGAAGAGGAACATGTGCCGGTCGCCCAGGGGAAAGAAGTCGGGGCACGAGGCGTCGCCGCCGTGTATCCATTTGCGGTCGGGGATGAACGGGCCCTGGAACTCCCATTTTCTCAGGTCGCTCGACTTGAAGAGCGTCGGGGTTCCGCCGCCGAAGATGGCGTAGTAGGTGTCGCCTTCGAGCCAAGCGTGGGGGTCCCAGGAGCTGTACTTGCCTTCGCCGGGCTCGCCCTTCTTCGGGATGGGCACGATGGGGTTCGAGGGCAGCTTGTCCCACTCGAGCAGGTCGTCGTCCCTGGCGATGGCGATGCAGTTGCCCACGCCGCAGCCGTGGTAGATGATGGTCGGGCGGCCCTCCTTGTTCACGAAGGCGCCGCCGCTGAAGATCCCCCGATCGCCGTGGCCGGGCACCAGGGCGAGGGGCAGTATCGTCCAGTGCAGCAGGTCGTGGCTCACAGCGTGGCCCCAGCAGTGGCCGCCGTGCTGGACGATGTACATGAGGTGATAGCGGCCCCGCCAGAAGAGGGCGCCGTTGGGGTCGAAGGGCATGCAGATGCCCTCGGGGCTGACGAAGTGGTAGCGCGGGCGATGCGGGTCGGCGAGGAGGCGCGCGCGGAGCGCGCGAGCGTCGGCGATCAGGTCGCCGCCCGCGGCGGGCGCTCGGCCGCGCCAGCTCGGCACCTCGCCGCGGGCGCTCACCAGGTAGCTGCCGCGGCCATCGAGCACCAGCTTGCCATCGGCCACCCTGGCGTTGCCGAAGAGTCTGGTGTTCGGGAACGTGCCCATCCGCTCCTCGGCCTTGCCGTCCGCGAAGGTCCACCACGCAAGGGGCTTCGGGTGCGACGCCTGGCTGGGCTTGAGCGCGGCGAGTTGCTCGGGCGTCAGGGCGACGCTGTAGATGCGGGCGTCCTCGATGGCGCCGGCGAAGCATGCGCCGTCGCCCGCCGCCACGTGCCGCAGGCCGATGACGGCGAAGCTCCGCGGCCCGAACGCCTGGGGCTGCCCGACCGTGTACTCGGCATAGCGGACGCCGTTGCGGTAGATCGCGATCCGCGTGCCCTCGTAGACCACGGCCACCTGCACGAAGGTTTTCGCGTCGGCGGTTTCGGCGGCCCAGGCATCCTGCGGGCGGTGCGTGCGGCGGAAGAAGTCGCTGCCCGCCATCCACCGGGCGGGGGCGAGTTCGCCGAAGACGACCGCGTCGAAGCGGTCATCGCCGTCCTCGAGCGTGAGCGCGCTGCCGCCCCTCTGAGTCAGGTTGGCCGGGGCGGCCCAGACGACGAGCGTCTTGTCGGCGATGTCGGGCACCTTTCTGTCCTCCGCCGCGCGGGCGGGGCAGGCGGCGCAGGCGGCCAGAGCCGCTGCGAGGGCGGCCCATCCCAAGGTTCTGCCCTGCGTCACCTGGGTTCTCCTGCGGGGGCGGCAAGCCACGCCTTCAGTTCGCCGAAGGCTTGCGCCTCGCCGCCGGCCACCAGCCCGAGCCTGCCCGAGGCCGCCGCAGGCAGGCTGAAGCATTCTATCAGGATATCATCCAGGTAAACTTCCATCAACGAGCCCTTGAGCAGCAGGCGGAACCGGGCGGGCGCGCCGAAGCGCATCTCGCGGTTGACCGCCTTGTCGGCCTTGAAGCCGGCGCCGTCGCTTCGCAGCGCTCCGAGTTCCGCGGCGCCCGCGGCGTCGAGGACCACGGCGCTCCCTTGCCCGTCGCCGCACTCGATGTAGAGGCCGCGCGGCGCCTGGCTGGCCTTCGGCAACGCAAGCGTCCCCTCGAGGATCACGCCCGCCTGAACGTCGAAGACGCCGGGGATCATCGCGACCGGCTCTATGGCCGTCGGGACCCCGATTTTGATGGGCCGGCCCTTCATCTTCTCGTTGCCCCGCCACCAGCCGAGCCGCAGGGTGCCCTCGGCGTCGAGCACGGCGGCCTTGAGCGTGCCGAAGTACACCTGGCCGTCGCGCGCGATCGAGTGGTGGTTCACCAGCACGCCGTCGGGCGTGGGGAAGAAGCGCGAGAAGTACGTGTGGCCCGACAGGAGGCGCAGGTTCCGCTTTGCAGCGTGGAACGGTCCCTCGGGGCGGTCGGCGACGAGCGTGACCATGAGGCCGCCGGTGCCGAACATCATGTAGTATCGGCCGCCGAGCTTCTCGATGGCCCCGACCTCTCCCTCGCCGACACCGATGACCTTGGGCGGCTCGAGTGCGCGCCACGTCACGCCGTCGAGGCTCTCGCCGAAGCCGAACCGCCCGCCCGTCTCCCTCTTCGGCGTGGCCGTCCAGTAGCCGTACAGCCCGCCGCCGGGGCGCGGGAGGGTCCAGATGCAGTCCCATCGCCCGTTCCGCTCGTACCAGCGCTCGTCCTGCACGAACTCCAGGTCGTTGCCCAGCCGCGTCCAGTGCACCAGGTCTTTCGATTCAGCGAAGAAGATGGTCTGCCGCGGCCCCCTCCACTCGGAGAAGTTGAGGAGGAACCTGCCGTCGCGCTCGAAGGCGGGCGATTTCCAGGTCGAGCCGGTGCCCATCCAGGTCACGCCGCGGCCCTTGGCCAGCACACGGCCGAGCTCGGTCCAGTGCACGCCGTCGGGCGAGCGGGCGAGCGAGATGTTGTCCCAGTTCCCGCGCGACTTGGCGAGATAATAGAGGTAGTAGGTGCCGTCGTGGAGGAAGAGCCACGTGTCCCACATGTTGCCCGTGCGCTTCGAGCGTGCCTTGTAGAACATCGTGTGGACCTCCGTCGGGGGCTTCTCGTCCTCCTCGGCGTCGAGGCTCAGGAGCTTCCTGTCTGTGGCCGCCCACAGGTAGCTGGCGCCGTCGAGGCGCAGGCGGCCATTGGCCACGGTTGCCCCCACGAGCTTCGCTTCGGGAAACGTGCCCATCGCATCTTTCGCGGCATCGTCCTCGAAGTGCCACCAGGCCAGGGGCTTGGGGTCGGAGGGCTTGTTCGGCCTGAGCGCGGCAAGCTGTTCGGCCGTCAGGGCCGTGTCATAGATGCGGGCGTCGTCAATCTCGCCCGCGAGGAACCCGATCTCGCCCATGCCGCCCACGTAGCGCAGCCCGATCAGCACCATGGCGTCGGGGCCAAATGCCTGAGGGGCTGCAATCTCATACGCAGCGCACTCCTTGCCTTCGCGGAGCAGCGCAACCTGCTTGCCGCGGTAGACGACCGCCACCTGGACGAGCGTGCCCGGGGCCGCGTCTTCGGCCGGCCAGGCCGACTGGTCGCGGTGGGTGCGGCGGAAGAAGTCGCTGCCGGGCATCCACTTGCGCGGGGCGATTTCGCCGAACACGATCGCGTCGAAGCGCTCGGCGGGGTCCATGAGCGTCAGCGCGCTGCCGCCGCGCTGGTCGAGGCCGGCCAGGCACACCCAGGCCACGAGCGTCTTGTCGCCGATGCGCAGCGGCGCCCCCGCCTCGCCTGCCTGCGCGTGGCCGAACAGCGTCGAGGCGGCGATTGCGCACAGCGCGCTCAGGCGTCTCATGCGGAGCTTCCTCATCGGGCCTCAGAGCCATTGGGCCAGCAGTATAGCCCCGCGGCCTCCCCGGGCGCAAGCGCCCGCCGCAAGAAGGGTGCGGGCAGGAATTGTAGGTGGCTGCGGGAGCTCCGAAGGAGCGAATGGGGTAGCCCAGGGCAACGCCCTGGGAACAAGACCGCCTCGCGGCAGCCCTGAAGGGGCGGAACAGAGAGCCTCTATCTCGCCCCTTCAGGGCTGGACCCGCGAATCCCACTCAGGCCAGGGCGTTGCCCCAATCTTTGCCCACATCTT